>PBSW01000026.1 GCA_002726865.1 Candidatus Bathyarchaeota archaeon | reverse complement strand
CTTCCGGTGGTTCCCGATGACCCTACTGCAAGTGCTGTTATGCCAAATGGATTATTCTATCAGCTGGTAACTTGGAGTGGCACTGGTTATGTCTCATCCACAGAGTTTGAGGCAGGCCGCGGATACTGGCTGCTGGTGTTGGAAGACGTTAACGTAACTGTTTCCGGGCAGCCTGTGGATTCATTGACCCTGAACCTCTCCATGGGCTGGAATATGGTTGGGGGGACCATTAACGAGGTGGAGGCTGATGACGTGTTTTCTGGCTTCTATCAGTTGGTGACTTGGTCCGGTACAGGTTATGTCCCGGCAACTGTTTTCGAGCCTGGGAAGGGATACTGGGCTCTGGTCCTGGTGAATACAGAGATCGAACTACCCTCCAACTGACCGGACGATTCTATGAGAGCTTTCTGGGATTTCCAAAGCAAGACGCGCGCGTAATTTTCAGTGTTGCAGTAGTCCTAGATTATACCGATGTCCCATTATGAGTATTCTAGTTGGGTAGGCAAAAAAGGGTATGGCGATAGGTTTCTCCTTTCATCGGCTGAAAACGTGGTGAGACGACTGGTGCATTATTATAATTCACGGAGTTTTGGCATAAATAGAACTAGTAAGACAAAGATGATTACCATTACAGCTCCATAGAGACTTTGGGCAAGTGACGCACCAATCTCCTCAGCCACCGCTCCCAGAGTCACGCTACCCAAAACCCCGAAACCGACGCTCAGTTGCCATATTCCCATGGCACGGCCCCGATGTTCCTCCGGGACATTAAGTTGGATTAGGATCTGTTGCATGGCATCATGCCCTGCCGCAGTTATTCCAACTATACCTATTAAGAACAGTGAGATAGGATACCAAGTCGAATTGGCGAACAAAATTAATGTAACACCAAATACGAGGAATAGACCGAGAAGTATCTGACCCTTGTGTCTGTAGTCTCCTAGGGAGGCGAGGGCCAGCCCGGCAACAAGCCCGCCCACTGAGCGTATAGTGCTGAACATGCCTAGGCCGACGGCGCCTACTGACAGTATGTCTCGAGAGAAGACAGGGAGAAGCAATGAATATGAGAAACCGAACATCTCGCAGGCCGCTGACATTACCATCAGGGCGAGGATAACTTTGTTTTTTAGGATAATCTGTATCCCTTCGATAAGATCTCCCCAGAGCGAATGCCCAATAGCAGCCGTTCTTGCTTTGACCCCCTTGATGTTAGACGTTATTCCGATGGCCAAGACGTTGGCCCCAGTTATAACGAAGAATGGCCATTCCATGCCAAACACATAAATGACGATTCCTGCGATGGCACCACTGATTATGCCTATGCCACGCAAACCTACTGCATTGAGAGATATGCCACTCATGGCGCCCTCTCTGCCCACGATATCAATAATAAAAGCTTGACGTGCCGGGCCTTCAAAGGTACGGATTGAACCCCAGATAAATGTAACTATGAAAACGTGCTCTATTTTGATCCAGCCCCGCATGACAAAGTAACCTAACAGAAAACTGCAGGCAGAGAACATGGCTGAAGCTGTAATCTGCAATTTTCTCCTGTCCATTCTGTCAGCCACTGTCCCCGCCAGCATTCCCCAGAGTAGACTTGGTGCCGATCGGGTTGCCCATACCAGGCCTAAGGTCATAGGGGAATCAGTTAGTTCCAACGCCAACCAACCCACTGACACTCTCATCATGATTTCTCCTAGGGACCCAGTAATTGTAGTAAAGAAAAGGAGGCTAAAGTTCCGAGAACGAAACGGTTGAAATATCCCAAGTTTAGCTATGCCAGAAAAAAGTTTAGCCACTTCTTTAGCCATGGTTTTGCTTTCCTGTATTCCAGTTATACCTATTTACACTTTTCCCGTTTGTGATTTTCCGGTACAAGCATCGATTACGACAACGATAGAGTCAAAGCATCTTTAAGGCTGACTACGCTCACATGGCTACACCATGAACTCGGACGGACGGATCAGAGGGAATATCAATAGGGGCGCAGAGGTCATGGTTGTTCTGAAGAGAGACCAGCGTACGGGCAGACTCATCCGCGGAAAAGTGAAGGATATCCTCACAAGGTCCACAAAACACCCCCACGGCATCAAGGTCCGACTAACGGACGGGCAGGTCGGGCGAGTNAAAGAGGTAGTCTCTCAACCCGAATAATTNGTTATCCTCAGGATNNANTCCGGGATCTAGAACAAATATTTNCATGAGTCAGTCTACACAACATCGAGNTCATTAAGTCTTGAGTTTTTCGCAAAGTTCCGAGTTTAGTATTCATTCTATAATATTGTTCTTCGAACCTAAGTTGATCCACCACTGTTCTATCATTCTGGTTTACAGGGAGATCACTCTTCAGTAAGAGGGATTTAACTGCTCAACGGGCCCCCTCAACCTGGATCCTGTGCACGCGATATCATGTACTCAGACTGGGATGAACAACTCTTGAATAAACAACATATAATGTCCCTTATCGGCTAATTGATATAATTCATAGGAACTCGTTGAATTAGACATAGAATGTCAAGTGATCTGAAACAAAGAGCTGTTGATTGGATTGAGAAGAATAGCGGGCTCGTCATCGAAGCTCATATGAAGTATTGGGAATGGGCGGAGGTTGGACTCCAGGAGCTTAAGACTGGGACGCACATGGCGGACACCTTGGAGGATCACGGCTTCACAGTGGAACGGAGGGTCGCTGGGATGCCCAGTGCCTTCGTCGCGACCTACGGCTCTGGAAATCCAGTCATCGGGATGATGGGAGAACTCGACGCTCTCCCAAGCATATCCAACAAACCCGTCCCATACCGGGATCCTCTGGTCAAAGGGGGCCCAGGACATGGCTGTGGGCACAATAGCTATGCTGCTACGGCCCTCTGGGCAAGCCTCGCGTTGAAAACGGTGATGGTGGAAAAGAACCTCCTCGGCACTATCAAGTGCTTTGGCTGCCCTGCAGAGGAGACCCTGGTAGGGAAAGTCTTCATGGTCAGGGACGGCTTCTTTGACGGCCTAGACGCATGCCTGGGTCATCACCCTGGGAACATGAACACTTCAGGACTTAGGAGCGGAAACGCGATGAATTCTGTAAAGTTCGAGTTCTTTGGGAAGGCGAGTCATGCCGCCGGGAGCCCCGAGCAGGGTATTAGCGCTATGGACGCAGTGGAGCTCATGAATATCGGGGTCAACTACATGCGGGAGCACATTGTCCAGGAGGCCAGAATCCACTATATCGTCGAGGACGGCGGGGTGCAGCCTAACGTTGTACCCCCCTATGCTAGGACATGGTATTACGTGAGGGCTCCCCGCCGAGACCTTGTTGACAGATATTACGCAAGACTTTGCAAGATGGCTGATGGGGCAGACCAGATGGCGCAAACTACCCACCATGTGAAGTTTCTCACTGGGGTCCATAACGGGATCCCAAACAGGCCCCTTGCTGAAAGGGTGGTAGCAAACATGAGGGAGATCGGGGTGCCAACCTATACAGATGCGGAGGAGGCCTTTGCCGCGAAGCTAGCCGAGAGCATCCCCCGTATGGAGAAGATGGACCGGCTTAAGAAGCTCTCCGTTTACATCCCAGAGGCCATGAAGCTTGAGAACGTCAACATCGACACTAACATTTATGACCCCTATGGGGAGGAGATCAAGGGGGGCGGGGGATCGAGTGACGTGGCAGACGTCGCTTGGAACTGCCCCACGCAGCAGTTCAGTACCGCCTACTTTATAGTCGGGGCTCCTGGCCATAGTTGGCAGCATACCGCTGTCGGAGGAATGGGCATTGGGCAGAAGGCCACTGTCTTCGCCACTAAGGTGATGGCAGCAACAGTCATCGATCTCCTCACCAGCCCAGATTTCGTTGCGATGGTCAAGGCGGACTGGGAAAATAGGATGAAGGGGCTCGTTTACAAGTCACCGTTACCCGCTGATCTTAAGCCCCCCCTGACCCAGCTCGAGAAACAACCGGAGTAATCCGGCTCCCTTTTTGAAGGATGTTGATATCTAGCGACCATGCGCTAAGTAAAGCTTGCTCACATTAATTGATGAAAAAAAAATATTTCCAATAATTATAAGCGAGTGAAACTTTCTGCTCTAAAATAAGTATATATTTGAGTAAAGGCCACCCTCATTTTTATTACCCAACCACTGTATAATCCATGTTCAAGCGGAGGCTTTTAAATGTCCAAAGACCGCGAGTTGGTAACCATAGTCGAAAAGACCTTCTCTCTCCCTGCTAAGGTTATCGTTGCATATGCTGAGCTCGATTCCGTCTTTACAAGCGGGGATCTGGCTAGGATCTGCGATATCAGTCGCTCCTCAGCCAAATTCTATCTATCAAAGATGCTGGAACTAAGGATGGTCACCAAAGTCCCCCACAAGAGGCAATACCAAAAATATGCTAACGCCAAAATCTTTTCTGAATGGTTAAAAGACCTTACTAAACTAGCAGTGATCCCCCTCGAATCAGGGAACCTAAAGGTTCCCCTGGAAGAATAGGCGGGGAGCTATTGTCTCTCAGAGACCTAGTGAAATCCAAGCCAAAGCGGGTACGATTTACGCGTACTCTGAACCGGGACCAGGTCAGGCGAATGAAGAAGCGAGGCTATGATGCTGAACGGGAGCTCGTAAAGATGTTCCGGAGAGCAGGTTTTCATGCCCTCAGAGTCCCGGTGAGTGCCCCTAGTAACGAGCCCCTCCCTGACGTTTTTGCGATCAAAAACAAGACCATACTCTCATGCGAGGTAAAGAGTCAGGTACGTTACGTCTATTACAAGAGGAAGCAGGTGAATAAGCTCTTTGACTTCCTAGATATTCACAAGATCTATCCGAGACGCTACGCGATCCTTGCAGCCAAGTTCAGGTATAAAGGCTGGGTGTTTATGATACCTGAGAAGAGCGGTGACTACTCCCTAAGGATGGGGGAGGGCATCGACTTCCGGGAGCTCATCAAGAGGGTTGACTGAGCCGGAGAAATGAGACGTTTAAATAACGTCCTCAGAATCATCATTACAATTGATTATAGGCTGATTCTGATGATCAAGGAATTATCGTACAAGGATGCTCGGGGCACCCTCTCCGGTATGCAGTTCAATTGTGACTCATCAGCGGACCTTTTCCCTCTCGCCGAGATTATCGGCCAGGATCGAGCCTTAAGGGCACTTCAGTTCGGGCTCAAAATCGAGAGCAAAGGCTTCAATATCTTCATTTCAGGGATGCCCGGAACAGGTAGGAAGACCGCGATCATCGGCTACCTTGAGGAGGTCGCGAAGGAGAGACCCATACCCTACGATTGGTGCTATGTCTATAACTTCAAGGACCCAAAAAAGCCCAATGCTCTTAGTCTTAAGGCCGGAAGCGGCTCTGTCTTCAAAAAAGACATGGAACTCTTTGTCACGGAAATGAAAAGGACTCTCTCCGTCGCCTTTGAGAGTGATGAATACTCCCGGCGGAGAGGGGAGACCCTGAAAGTTATTGAGGCGGAAAGGGATCAGGTCACCAAACACGTAAACACCTTGGCAGGGAAAGCAGGATTCCTCTTGCAGAGGTCCCCAATAGGCCTCATGCTCATTCCGATACAGGAAGGTAGACCTATTAACGAGCAGGAGTTCGCCCAGCTCACCCCACAGCTTCAATCCCAGATCCAAAAACGGAGAGAGGCCCTCGAGGTGGAGCTGAGAGTACCTCTCAAACAATTTAGAAACATTGAGGGGAAAATGGTCAACGCGATAAAAGAGCTGAACCGGAGCGCCGCGACCTTTTCCTTGGAGCCCATCAGCTCTGCACTCAAAGAGAAGTTTAGAGACAGCGACGAGGTCGTAGAATATATTAAACACGTGGAGGAGGACGTTCTCGACAATCTCCAAACCATCCTACAAGGAAACACCCCTAAGCAATCCCAGCTTCCTTTCCAGATGCCAGGGGCGAGGAAGGACCCCGCCGAGAGATATGTAGTGAACCTTGTTGTAGATAACTCCGAGCTCAAGGGTGCTCCCGTGGTCATGGAGCTCAACCCTACATACTCACGGCTTTTCGGAGCAATTGAGAAGGAGGCACGTTTTGGTGCTGTGGTGACTGACTACACGATGATTAGAGGGGGTTCTGCTCACCGGGCAAACGGAGGATATCTCATGGTCCCAGTCGAAGGACTATTCGCAAACCCCCTGATCTATGAGTCGCTGAAGAGAGCAATCTCAAACGAGAAATTGGAGATCGAGGAACCGATGGTTAGCCTAGGGTTCATGCTAACAGGAACGCTTAGCCCAGAGCCCATACCCTTCAGAACTAAAGTGGTCATCGTTGGGGATCCCCAGGTCTATCAGCTCCTCTTCGCCAGGGATAGGGAGTTTAAGGAGCTGTTCAAGGTCAAAGCTGACTTTGACACCACGATGGAGAAGAATAAGGAGAATATAGAAAAATACGCCCAGTTCATCTGCACCCTTTGCAATAAGGAAGATTTATGTCACTTAGACTCTGATGGAATCGCCGCCGTTATAGAGTACAGCAGCAGGCTTGCAGCAGACAAAAATAAGCTCTCCACTCAATTTGCCTCGGTCTCGGACATTATCCGGGAGGCACACTTTTATGCCCGGGAGGACGGCGTCGAGTTCATGGGGCGGAAACACATCAATAAGGCTCTCAATGAAAAGGTCTATCGCTCCAATCTTATTGAAAAGAAGATCGACGAGATGATTTCCATGGACGTTATCCAGATCGACACTCATGGGGATAAAGTAGGCCAGGTTAATGGCCTTGCAGTCCTCAATTTAGGAGACTACGGCTTTGGGAAGCCCAGCAGGATCACCGCGAGCATTGGCGTAGGTCGAGAGGGCATCATCGACATAGAGAGGGAATCCCAGATGGGTGGCCAGACTCACACCAAGGGTGTTCTAATTCTAAGCGGTTATCTCAACAGTAAATACGCAAGAGAAAAGCCCCTCAGCCTTACAGCCCGCCTAGCATTTGAGCAGAGCTACTCCGGGGTCGACGGGGACAGCGCCTCCAGCACTGAACTCTACGCTATACTTTCCGCTCTCTCGGGGAAACCCATTAAGCAGCACATTGCCGTCACGGGATCTGTGAACCAGAAGGGGGAGGTTCAGGCTATAGGGGGAGTCAACGAGAAGGTGGAAGGATTTTATGAAGTCTGCAAATCTAAGGGGCTCATCGGAAATGAGGGGTGCATGATCCCCTACAGCAACGTCCAGAACCTGATGCTCAAGGAGGAGTTGGTGACTGACATCAAGGAGGGTAGGTTCCACATTTGGCCTGTGAAGACTATCGACCAGGGCGTCGAAGTCCTCACAGGGATTGATGCGGGAAAGTTTCAGCCCAACGGAAGCTACCCTGAAGGCACTATTCATCAGATCGTCCAGGATCGCCTTGACGAGATGGCAGAGCTCATTAAAGAGTTCAAGCTCTAGCCACACTCTTTTTCTAATACCCGCATGTACTTTCACTGATTCCTATGGTTCAGACAGATGGATCTTACGATGTCATAATCCTAGGAGGGGGTCCAGCTGGGCTATCCGCGGCAATATACACGGCTCGTCTAAGATTAAAGACCCTCATAATTGAGGGGAAGCGTCTTGGGGGGAGATCGTGGGGTCCCCACAAGATAGAAAACTACCCTGGCTTCCCTAAGGGGATCACGGGGACTGAACTAATTGAGAGATTCGTCACTCAGGCAAAAAAGTTCGGCGCAGAGATCAAGAAAGAAACCATAGTGGCCCTTCTCCCCCTCGGAGGCTCTCAAATGGTTCAGACCCGGAGGGGGGTTTACGATGCTAAGACTGTGGTCATTGCCACGGGAATCCAGAAAAAGCAGTTAAGTGTATCAGGTGAGGTGGACTTCAGTGGGCGCGGTGTCTCCTACTGCGCTATCTGCGATGCGCCGTTTTTCAAGGACAAGACAGTCGCCGTCGTGGGATCAGGAGAGGAGGCCGTCGAGGATGTTCTAATACTTACTGACTTTGCTGACAAGGTATACGCCATACCGGGAAGCAAGGGTTACAACCGGGGAATAGACGGCATTCAGGGACTTCAGGACCATGAGAAGGTTGAAATCATCGATGGGGTAGATCTCGAGTCAATAAGCGGGTCATCCACGGTCGAATATGTTACTCTCAAGGGAGACGGAGTGAGTCGCCTTACTGTCGATGGAGTCTTTCTCATCATGGAGAGCATCCCTACAAGCAATATTCTTTCCTCAGCCGGCATCCAGACCGACGGTGGAAGTTGCATTTTAGTAGACAAAAATCAAGCTACCAATATAGGGGGGGTCTTCGCGGCCGGAGATTGTGTCTGCAGGGGGATGCAGGTCATTACCGCAGCCGGAGAGGGGGGATTAGCGGCCCTATCTGTCCTAAGATACATAAAATCTATGAAAAAATAAGTGTGACCTAGGAATCCTTTCTACCTTCTAGTTATCATTTTGAATAAGTCCGTTTAGTTGAGACAGAGGTGTATTTTCCCTAGTGTATTCCCAGTGTATCCGAGCCAAAAAGCTCTTCACTAAGGTCTCTGCTAATCCCAGGGGAAGAGTCACGCAATCATTATGGTCTCTCTCAACAATATCCCATTGTAATTATGTGAGCCCTGAACGAAAAGATTAACAGAGGCGTATTAGAGACCGAGTGAATCTTAGTATCGTAAGTGGGCGTAGAGAGTGAAAATAGGCGTAGTGATCGAGGGCAACCCCTAATAATAGAGAAAGAAAGGAATGACGAAGGATGACCAATTCTATTGCAACCATCAGAGCCCTTGAGGTTTTAGACTCCAGGGGCAACCCAACATTAGAGGTCGAGATCACGACTTTGGAAGGTGCCTCCGGAAGGGTCATCGTCCCAAGCGGAGCATCTGTTGGCATCTACGAAGCAGTCGAGCTCCGGGATGGAGGGACGCGCTATCATGGGAAAGGGGTGCTCAAAGCAATATCATCCGTTGAATTGATAGCGAAAGAACTAATGGGGATGGATGTCGGGGATCAGGAATCTATCGACCGGCTTATGATTGAGCTAGACGGGACGCAGAATAAGGCGAGGCTTGGTGCGAACGCCATTCTAGGCGTCTCTTTGGCTTCAGCTAAGGCTGCAGCTGCGTCGGAAGGCAAAAGACTCTTTGATCACCTGAGCAGAGCTGATGGGGGACTCCTTCCTATTCCATTCTTTAACGTCATTAATGGGGGGCAGCATGCTGGGAATGCTCTTGACTTCCAGGAGTTTATGATCGCCCCCCTCGGGGCAGGGAGCTTCAGCGAGGCCCTGAGGATAGGCTCAGAGATCTATCATTGCCTAAAGGGCCAGTTAATTGACCGCTATGGGGCTATGGCTATTAACGTAGGGGACGAGGGAGGGTTCAGTCCTCCCCTTACCAGACCTGAAGAGGCTCTTGATGCTGTAGGAGGCGCCATTGAGGAGATGGGATACAGTGGAACCGTGTCTATGGCGATGGACGTCGCAGCGAGTTCTATTTACAAGGATGGCTTTTACACTGTTGCTGGCAATAACTTGGACACGGGGGAAATGATAGACCTCTACAGGGACCTTGTAGGTGGCTATCCTCTTGTTTCCATAGAGGATCCCCTCCAAGAGGATGACTTTGAGGGATTTGCAGAGGTTACTCGGAGGGTCCCTGTGCAGATTTTGGGGGACGACATCTTTGCTACATCTGCCTCTCGCCTCAGGACTGGTATCGAGCTTGGGGCCTGCAATGCACTCCTCTGGAAGGTAAATCAGGTGGGAACCCTAACCGAGGCCCTTGAGGCCGCAAACATCGCATCTGGGCATGGTTACAAGGTCATGGCCTCCCACCGGTCTGGGGATACGGAGGACCCTTTTGTTGCCGATCTCGCTGTAGCTATAGAGTGCGGCCAGATCAAGACCGGAGCGCCGGCAAGGGGGGAGAGGACCGCTAAATATAACCAGCTTCTCAGGATCGAGGATTGGCTAGGGGAAAAAGCCAGTTACCCTTCGGGGATCTATGACTAAAATTCATCGTTGTCTTCTGAAACTCTTATATCAATTGAAGAAGGTTCAGAGGTGAGGGCTCGTGGCCAAGTTAGGATAAGGCACCGGACTTCTAATCCGGAGAACGAGGGTTCAAATCCCCCCGGGCCCGCCTATTTTAAACAGCATAAACAGGCTTTTTAAGGACTTGTTTTATACTTTATTTGAGACTTATGGGGAAACGTGGAGAGTACAGCCCGCCCAACGGCAAATCTGGGAATATTGATGTGAAAGCTCTCTTTTCAGATCCCGGCATTGCCTGGCCTAAAAGAGCTCACTGGTGGCATTACGTTGAGGAAAACGAGAACTTTGGTTTATGGATTTTAAACCTATCTGCAGGCAGTCCCACTACAGCTATTGAAAGGGGGCGTGTACTAGCGCGATTTCTGGATTTGAATGGCTGGGTTCTGGATGACCTGATGGAGAATGTGCGGGCTGATCAGCCGGGGTTTGAACGCAAGTTAGAGATGTTCGCCAGGGGGTTGGAGTCTCAGGGTTACAAGAAAGGATACATCAATAATTATTTCAAATCCATCAGGAGCTGGCTCAGGTATAATGACATAGAACTCAAGAGACGTATCAAGCTAACTCATTCAGAAACAAAAAGGGAGAAAGTCCCAAATCCTGATGACGTGGCTCTCATACTGCGTGACGCTTCTCCCAGACAGGCTGTGTGCGTATGCTGTGTAGCCTACGGGGGTATACGGACCGAGGTATTGGGTCAGTCCGAGGTCTACGACGGGTTAAAGCTTGGAGCACTGCCGGACCTAGAAATTGAGTCGCTTAAATTTAGCAATGTTCCAGCTGTCGTGTTTGTTGAGAGATCGTTGAGCAAAATAAGATTACCCTATCGTACATTTCTTCCCGAACAGGCGTGTGATATTATTACTAAGTATCTTTCCATTAGACGGGACAAGTTTGATGAGGAGCTTGATGCACAGAGTCCTCTAGTATCTGTGGCGGAAGGGTGGATTGGTAAGGGTTTCCGGAAAGCCAGTGGAAATAGACATGTTCGCAGTAAAACTATCAGTCAGGATATAAGAACCGCAATCGGCGGCTTCGGTAAATGGCGACCATACGACCTTCGCCACTACTTTCTCACATGGTTGAACCTGGCGGTAGCACGAGGTGTCTGCAGCGAAGGATACCGAATATATTGGGCAGGACAGAGTACGAAAACAGCTGATGTTTACGACCTGTACAAGGATGACATTCCAAGTGCTATAATCGAAGAAATGAGGGAACAATATCTACGGGCTCAGGAGTACCTGCTACCGAAAAAAACCAAGTCAGATGAAGAAAGACTTCGGATGCAAGCGCTCATGGATTACGCCAATCTTCAAGGCTGGCCACATGACAAGATCCGAAGGTTAAAGGAAGTAATGACGCGACCGGTTACATTCGATGATGGTTTAAGGACTTTCAGAAGGCTAGAAGAGAAACTTGAGCGATCAAAATAACTCGCTTGCGCGCGAACATCTTTGTTAATAAAAGCATTCAAATTATGTTGTGAATAAAGTATGGATATAGGTAGCCCTGCGTCATCACCTACACAATTTTCCGTTTCCTATGAAACTTAAGACATAATTGATTATGTGTTATGATTTCTAGAGTTCTCATTAAACATAGGGGCCAAAGTTTCTATGAACACATCTTTTTCATTATCAGCAATTTCTTCAATAATACCGATAAGGGAATTTACTAGTAATCTATAAGGTCTCAAAGTGGAACGTAGTTTTATCTCTATAACTTCGTGAAAAAGTGTTTTCCAGGCTTCATCCATATCAACATCAAATATCTCGATTAACCTTTTCTTAGGGATTGCTCTACCTCTTACTAAAGAAGACAACTCTGGAAGCCAACAAACGCTCCAGTGACCTAACCCAAGTCTATGAAGAGTTTCATTCATATATTTCTCGTATTCATTGGTTTCCATTTTAGCGCCTACTTCATCTCATCATTCTTTCTTTCAGATTCGTCTATTTCATTGTGTGCTTAATGAACTGCTTAAAGATTAGTTTCTGGCGTGATTATGTTAAATGGGAGATGAAATTCTAAATGCCTTAATAGATAGAATATTACTCCCGAAAGGTGCGATTTTCGTTTCATCTTGCCCGGGGTTATACTCATGTTCAGTCCTCTCCAACCTGTTGTTCGCGGTGCATCTGATCAATTCTTTCCCTCCACTCTTGGTAGCTCCCGTTTTCACGCGGAAAGATTATTTCATAACGTGACAGGGTCTTTTCCTTTAGGGAATTTGAGGTTTGATTCATTCTATGATTCAAATCCCTTTGACCGCACAAGCTCATGTTCAATGGCTCTTCTGTTCAAGTGAAACGGAGTAAGATAGAAGCCCGCTTTGACTGCCTTAGATATTCCTTCAACAGTCTCCAACGGAACCC
>PBSW01000025.1 GCA_002726865.1 Candidatus Bathyarchaeota archaeon | reverse complement strand
TAAGTCAACATCCGTGAACTGCGCGTAGAGCCCTATGTTGTTGATGTCCATTATTACCGACCTCTTGGAGAGCCGAGCTATGCCAGGGTTTCTGCGTGCCATGGCTGAGTAGAGTTCCACACCGCTCTCTACGAGGGCTTTCGCGATTGCGTGCTCCCTAGCCCCGTTCCCAACGATTAGTACTTTCACAATGTTCGACCATCCATTTTTTTTGGTTTTTAGAGGGATTCCACCTTGAATAGGGAAGACAAGTGGAAAAGGTTTGTTGAAAGGTCTATCCTATGTAGCAGGCTAGGGGATTGAAACGCTTCGCGCGCGACCATGTGGGAATCGTGGTTCTGTCTCTCAGATCTCCGATCAATCGAGGCTCACTCGTGCGTAAAATATACGAAAAGGGTCTATTTTATACGAGAGTTTCACTCAATGCCTGCATATTTTCCTCTACTTGTATATGCTAAACTCAAGGATTTCCCAATTGCATGATAAGTCCTGTTACCTGGGCTATATACAAAAGGGTTGATGGCCTCGATATCAGGCACGTTCCGATCCGTTACAGCGGCATCCTCCGCCTTGACGTCAATTATCTCACCTATAAACTGAGTGTGCAGACCAATCTCTAGCGAATGGATGACCTTGCACTCGAGGACAAGGGGGAACTCGGCTATGTATGGCGCGTCGACTAACACGCTTCTCACGGAGGTCAATTTTGTAACAGCGAATTTGTCAACATCCCTACCTGAAGCCGTCCCAATGAAGTCCACCTTCTCTACGTCCTCCTCCCTCGGGATATTTATCGTGAAAGCCTGCCGCTCCACGATGTTCCCGTAACTATAGGTAGCCTTCCTGAGGGAAATATTTACACAGGGAGGGCGAGAGCAACAGACACCTCCCCAGGCCGCTGTCATAACGTTTGGCTTTCCTTCTCTATCGAAAGTTCCTACCACCCATACCGGGGTGGGTATCGCGAGGACCTTAGCTCCGAGAGATTTCATGTTATAGCGTGGAGTATATACAGTAATTAATATCTTTTTAGAACTCCTTGCAGGAGTTAAAATAAGGGATCGTCCTGCACATACGATCTTCCGAGGATGACCGCCAACTCAGCTTTGTGCAGCTCTTTTCCGAGGTATGCTGCGTGGTTAAGGTCCCCCACTAGGTTTTCCCTAATGATTGTTTGGTAGACCTCCCGGGCGTTCCTCCCCCTCACAGCCACGTCCGGGCTCCCGCATCCGTCGAAATGGATAGCAACAATGTTGTCGTTTGTTCTGTCCACGAGAATCCTATACCATCCGAGCCGGTCTATAGCTCCGTCTTCCTCAGGCATTGCTTGGATCACCTTGGCTCCCCTAGATAATCTCTCTTGATACTCTGGCTCTCTCCATTTCTTCTCCTTGAGAACTAGCGCGTCTATTCCGAGGTCCTTGGGTGGAGTCCCTCTCCGTTTGGCTAGGTACATCATCTTCGCGGATCGGGAGGTTTCCCTTACACTCCCCTTGGCCTTAGTACTATGCTCCGGGATGAAGAGGAGTTGGGCTCCGACCTCCGCTGCCAAGGCAGCCAGAATTCCGTTTACCCCAGTGGAGTCGACGTCAATTAACTCGGTTACATTTCCAAGACCGTACAGAACGGGAGTGCTCTTATCCAGGTCCCTAAAGAGCTTGTATGCCATCAGAGACTCGAGTAAGCCCGGTTTGATAACTGGCTCGAGCACTGGGTCTGCAATAATTTTCTCAATTCCTAACTCAGTTGCCCTCTTGATGTTTGCAATTAATAATGCCACCCTCTCGTTTGCACCTCGGGGGATGAATCCATTTCTCATGTTAGAGGGGAGCACCACCACAGGGACGTTTAAGACATAGGGTGCAACCTCCTCTAGGGTACCTGCGTCGACGCTGAGCACTAGATCGGCGCCGGCGTCCACAGCTGCCTCTATCTCGAGTGGATCCAACGTATCGATGCTGACTGGGAGGTCGATGACGGATTTGACTTCCTCCACAATGGTCTGGGCGGACTCTGGGCTTGATTGCCCAGCGATCATTCCAATATCCACGATGTCGGCTCCCTCACGCTGGTAGTATCTGGCCCTTTCGGTGACTTTTTCGAGTTCTAGAGTTGGAGCGTTGACGATCTCAGCAATTATCCGCATTGGAAATGAGGCACCTATTGGCACCTGGTGCCCGTTACTACCGATGAGAAGGCCCCCATGTTCTTTCAGAAGAGAGCGCCAATTCTCCTCATCTCTCCTGATCTCAGTGATCGCTCTCTCGCTCTGTGCATCAACTAGGCGCTCTGTCGCTGACACTGTTTTTGAAAGTTCTATTCTATCGAGAAGCCCAAGGAGGAGGGATATATCATTCATGTTGGATGGACCCTTGAAAGTGGGAATACCCGTTGCTTTCTCCACCAAGGTAACATCCCCTCTGACTGTTCCGGGGAGGAGAATGAGATCGTAATCTTTCACGCTCTCCCTGGCCAAGTTCCGGGTAGCGAACTGCGGGGTAATAAATGCTGCGACCGATACCGGGAGAGAGAAGACATCAACATCAAACCCCGAATCAGCGACGTTCCGTGACACAGTATCGAAAGCGAGTCTCCCTGTGACCACGAGAATCTTCACGGTTTCAAGTCGACTCCAACAATTATTTTAGATACTCGTTCTGGAGACACTGGCCCCATGATTATTTGGTCGAGCGATGAAAGCTCTACCTTTTCTCTTATCCTGGTTGAGAAACTTTTCTAGACCTATGCAAATTTTTTGTGCCTGTCCTTCACTTTCGGATAAGCCGTAAAAAGCTGGACCCCATGAGCTCTGCCCTTGCCCGAGGGATCCTCTATCAGCAAGAAATGCGATGCCCCTCTCAATTATCGGGTGTGTAAAACATCCTCCTTGGATCTCGGCCCAGAATTGACCAAACTTAAAGTCAACGCTCGTTATCGCCTTCCCGAATGAGACAATGTCCTCCTCGATAATCGCGGGGATCATCTGCATGAGAATTATTCTTGAAATCTCTGCTGTGAGCGTTGCTGGGGGTGGGTTGAGTTTATTGAATGCGTTTTTCTCGGAAGAACCGCTTTTCTTGGTTGGAATCGATGGCACCCCAATGACAAATCGCCAGTTATCTGGAAAATCTGCACGGAAAAAAAGGGGGGGGATACTCCTCGTATCACCAACCTTGTGACCGGCGTCTACGTTAAATCCCCCGTGTTTAAACGCAAATGTCCCAATTCCTGATCTCCTTGAACGATCCAGCTTCAACGCTATCTCTTCAACTGTCGAGTGAAGACCGTATAGTTCCGAAATGGCAGTTCCGACTGCGAGGGCTAGCTGAGTCCCTGATCCAAAACCAGAATGCTCCATAATATCCGAGAGTAACTCAATCGATACACCGCCACTGATCCCTGACCTGGCAAGGATAGTCTCCGCAAAAGACTTTATCCTGTCTGCTCTAGATCCTTTTACCTCGACACTGGAAGCAGCCTTCGCTTTGAGGATGATGTTAGGGTTATCAATAGTAACTCCGACGCTACCGTGAATTCTTCCGAGGTCACCTCTCAAATCGATCATGCAGAAATGTAGCCTTGAAGGCGTCTTGACCGTGACTTCTATACCTTTCCCTTCCACGTGACTATCATCTTTTCAATCTCTCTAATTACTTTGATTTCAACCGAATCGGACGCTGAAACCCTCCAAACCACATCCTTACACTCGGCGAAAGATTTAATCAACCTTTCCACATCACCCATCCTTCTCTCTTTTAAGAAGACCTCTATGCGTGTGGCGTGTATGATGGCCTCAATAGCCTCTGCTTTTCCTCGAGAAAAGGAACGCGGCATCATTTTTTTAACCTCAATACCTTTTACTTGACATGTGAAATTCGCTTGAATCCTGGAGATGTCCCTGCCTCTTGAGGTGTCTACGAAGATGTGAGCGACTGATGTTATAATCCTCATTTCTTTATCGATTACTGGTTCATGTAATCCATCGATCGATTTACCCCGGAACGCCGTCACAAAGAAAAGCCCCGGGTTATCTGTTACATTAATGCACGCATTTGAATTATCAATAAGATTCGTAAAGGTTGAGCTCGACTTGTACGGTCTAAGCTCTAAAGTTTCGTCACTTGTTCTGCGGATCCCCATCGGAGCTGCGTTGAAAAATCCATCAGGGCTCACTGTAGTTAGAATAGTTTCGCTGATTCCCCCCCTATAAAAGCCCATCACGTCGAGAAGCCTCCTAAACCCCGATCTTGTCATTACCGTCAATCAACACCGACGATGGAATTAACCTAAAAATGTTCAGAAAAAGGTATCCCTCTTGCCCATTGGAATCAAGTAATCCCCTTTCCTTCCGAGGATTACCCTAAACGACTTTTCACCTCTTGTTACTACCTCCTCCAAGGTGCCTTTCGCCTCTACGAGATCTCCCTTTTTTGCCTGCTCAGTAAATTTACCTCTATAGCTAAAAAGTTGAGAAGCGATTGGCAATCCCTTTGAATCCAGATACTTACAATCTTCTATCAGATAACTGCAAGGAGCGTATATCGCGTCATTATCCTCTGTGATCCTAGCCTTTAGTTTAACAACCCCTAGAGGTCTCGAATGGTCCTCGATTTCTACCTCCTGGGGTAGTTTCAAGAGCCTTAAAAAATAATCAATGCCGTCCACTCTTCCGTGAAGGACCTTCTGAATCTCCAATGAACCTAACTCTTTTAAATTGAGTTCGGAATCTGCCCAACGAGATAATACCACATCCGCTACATTCTCCTCGTTATATGCAGCGATCCATCTCGTTTCTTTCCTCAGTTCTTTGAGACTTTCGTATACTTTCTTACCGTTTTCCCTTCCATAAACAACGATATCTATATCTGAATCTGATCCAGCGAGATTAATCAATAAGGAACCTAAAATACCCAACGTTTTAATGTCAATTCCTTTACTTTGCAAGGCCATTATGAGCTTGGCAATTTTCTCTTGGAGGTGGCTTTCTGGCTTTTCCGTAATTTCCCTCAGTTTCTTTCGGGGATCATAAATTTTGAATATATATTTGCTTGGAACTGATTGGAGGGTAAGGGACAACTTCTCGATATGATTTAGGTAATGGGGAAAATTCTGCCTGAGAAGCTTTTCTGTATGCTCAATATCATAGAGCCTATCATACCTTCGGCCGTCCCTCATTCTTTCTCCTTTTGGCTTCGGCAAGTACCTGAGGTAGGCAATTGTGAGCCCCGGGGGATGATGGACGCCCTTTACTGCGAAAAGAAGGCCTTCAATTGTTTCTATATAGTCGCCTTCTAATCGCTTCGTTTCGTCGATATCCACGATCATCTAGCCCCGTCAATACATGGTGGGGTTCTTATAAGCGAATTCTGAGAAGATTGACTTGAGACATTAATGGAGAGAGCCAAGATAGGCGATTACGTGAGCAGATGCGCTAGCTTAGCCACTTTGATGGAGGTATCTGCATATCCCAAGCCCGGAAATGTTCATCGGACGCGAGACTTCCCTGAAACTCGTTTTGAGCACTTCCTCGCAGGTGGTGTCGCTCTTGGTCCTGAGATGCGCGAACTTGCCCTAAGGGGCCAAAATGCAATTTCAGGCACTCTAGATTGGGAGCATATTAATCTCGGAAGATCTGTCCTGAATGCCGTGGATGAATCTCTTAAGTGGCAAGGGGGTGGAAACGTAAACTTGGGTGTCCTTCTGCTCTTCTCTCCCATTGCAGCTGCAGCCGGAGCAACACTTTATGAATCTTTGAGCATCGATGCTATGGACCTAAGAAAAAATCTAGAAAAGGTTGTTAAAGCCGCATCTCCTGTTGACACGGTTGCTATCTACAAGGCCATCCAGCTCGCGATGAGAAGTGAAAACCTGGGGGACGTAGTGGAGCTCGACGTCACAGATAGGCATTCTCTTATAAGAATCGATGATGAGGGGCTTTCTCCACTTGATATCTTCGAGAAATGTGCTAAAAGAGATTCCATATGCTCCGAATGGATAACAATATTCCAGATAACATTTGGAGTTGGCCTTCCCAAACTAAAGACCGCCCTTAACAGGGCTTCACTAAACGATGCGATCATTGACACATTCATGCACATCCTCTCCAAATATCCGGATTCCTTGATAATCCGAAAGTCTGGTATAACAAAAGCGGTGGATGTCAGCAAACAAGCCACAAAGATTCTCAAGGCAGGAGAGGTTAACATTGTTAAAGGAAAAAAACTCCTATGGGACTTTGATAATGAACTTCATGAATCAGAAGGCGGTCTGAATCCTGGGACGACTGCAGACCTTACCGCTGCATCGCTCTTTGTTTTGCTTCTAGAAGGCTGGAGACCCTAGTTTTTTATAAAATCTAGGATTTTTTTAAAGCATCGATGGACTTTAAACTTTCGTTGGAAAAATCGTAAGACATTTCGGATATCTCTCTCTAGAATGTTTTCTGCATTCGGATGGTCGACTTCTATTGCCTGTGGCCAGTCAATCAATAAAACTCTGCTATCTTTTTGAACAATGATATTGTATTCGCTTAGGTCCGCATGTATTAATCCTATTCTGAATGTTGCCCTAACGTTTTCAAGTATGTCTTCGAGGAAGCTACTCGGATCGTCGAGTCTAGAAACGTCATTTAGGTTATAGCCGTCTATAAACTCCATCACAATTACATGCCGGTTCTGATGAATGGGCTGGGGAGTCGAGACGCTCCCGTTATGAACACGAGTTTGGACGCTAAACTCTTTTTTCGCCGCCAACCGAGACTGATAGTGCCAAGACGTGTATCCTCGTCGCTTAATGTAGTCTCTCCGCCTTCTTGTCTCCCTGAAGCTAGTTCTTCCGAGCCTATGAAACTTCAGGGCAACCCGTTTCCCTTTATCGGTGATTGCATCAAGGATGTCCGACTCTTTACCCACCCCGATTTGCCGACCTAAAGAATTGAGAATATTCATCTTTGCCAGAGCGTTCAAGGCTAAAAGATCATACCCCGAATAATTTAGGATGTATCCGTGATATGGATCAAAGCTCCGCCAGATGAGGTCTTTTTTGTTAAGCGCTCTCAAACTGAACTCGACATCTCTATCGGGCATCTTTGTATACTTCAGGAGTTGCGTCATTGGGACAATGCTGTAATTAGCCATGCCCCGCTCCACAGCTTGGAGTACCATCCACTCTTCCGGTTCAAGCTTCAGGAGCAACCTTGCCGCCTTCTCGGCTGAAGACATCTATATCTAATACTTATGGAATGTTAAATAATGATTCTAACAGAGGTAAGGCTCACTTGACCTAACTAACCTACAGGCATCTAGGAAAATCAAAGTAACCTGAATACAACATTCCCGATTTAATCTACAGCGCACCAAATCCTCTCTCAGGGTAAACCTCATACGTTTCATGCACGCGTGATGCACAAAATCACCAAGACCAATTTTGTTGTACCATCCCCCTTCATCGCCAAGGATCATGGGTATGTGAGCATGGCATCATCGCCGCTCATATAAGTGAAACGCACTGAGAACTGTTAACCATCTTCATTCAAATTTTCAAGTGATCGAAAGACTATAACCTTCCTTTGCTCATAACATTTGCCGGTCTTCCCTTCTTAAATCTAATAACCGCGTTGAGAGACACAATAAATATTTATCACGCTTTATTTGGAAGACATATAAATCTCCCCACATCTCGTGCAGAATCTACAGGCCGTGTCGCCGTCTTGGATTTCGCACCACTGGAGAAAGACATTCTTCCTCTGTAGAATGGTAGTTCCTCCACAAGAGGGGCAGTTAGGGGAGGGGGATTCAGTTACACCAACAACAACCAATTTCGACATCTCCAACTCTTCAAATGACGCATTTTATTAACGGCGTTAACATACCATTAACATCGTCGTAGGCTTGTTAACAGCGTTAAATATTAAAATGTTTTGATCCCTCACAAAAAAATGACCGATAGGATATATGATCACTTGAAAACCGCCTCATCCTCAACAGCAACCAACCGAACCCGTATCCCCCCATAATCTACACCTACACCTAGGCCCAAGAAGAGAAGACCCTCAGGCGCGCCACTGATGACACCTGAGGCAAAGAAAATTCCAACGATCCACTCTGGATGATTCAATAGTCATTCGATATCAAAACCCCATTCGTGCGCGTAACTCCAAACCCAAAACCCCCCAACCTATCAAATAGGGCCGTTCAAAAACAATCTATCTACAAACATAATTATCGGCGTAATCGGAATAAAAATCCAACTATCGGCGCCGGAACCCATTCGCTGTTTTCGTCCCCCAACCTGGAGCCCGGATCCTTGCGGAGGCTCCGAATCCACATGATGAGCACGACTTGTTCCGGAGATGATAAGACCTGCTTCCACACCTACGGCATCGTATATGGACACGCTTACCATGATGGAGTGCATGCTTAGTTGGCAACGGAGACTCCTCATACCACCGGAGGGGGAGAGATCATGATCACATTATCCCCCCGCAACACTATGGTTCCCAGATCTAATTCAGCAGAAGGATCGCTTACATCCACCGCCTCCTTTAAAACTAGGTTAACGTGCTGATCAAAGCCTTCCAGAATACCCCGGAGAGTTCTGCCACCGCGCAACTGAATCAAAATAGTTCTACCCAAACTCGAGTCTAGAACCTGCGTAATCATCTCAGCCAAATCATCACATCAAAGATATTAAAACCCAAAATCCGCCGATAGAGTAATACCGACATGCTACAATACAAATTTAAAGGTTTTTATAATCACCGTAAGTAACTGATACCCTCCTAAATCTCTCGAAACACTGCAATAACATTTATTAACAGGCTATCTGCAAGCTATGTAGCCTCTATCAGGTTTGGATGGCTTTTAACCGAATGAAGGACGCCGAGAGAGGGGGAAATAAAGTTAGACCGGATGACGTATCCCCCTAAACAACACAAAAACCATCCAGTCTAAGTTAAAGGTGGAGAGAGAGAATGTTACTATCAGATCAAGATCATTGGGACGTAATGAAGTCCTTCTTTACTGAGGAAGGGCTTGTAAAGCAGCACCTGGATAGCTACAACGATTTCGTCAATAATACGCTTCAACATATTATAGATGAGATCAAAGGCATCAAAATTGAGACGTCTGAACACACCTATGATATAAAATTCGGCACAATCGGGCTCAATCCCCCCCGGATTGTAGAGGTGGATGGCACCGTCCGTAGCGTCTACCCTCGCGAGACCCGTATCCGTAACCTAACCTACTCAGCCCCACTCTATCTCGATATAGTCCTTGACGACGTAAATGATAGGGTTAACATAGGGAACCTTCCCATCATGGTCAAATCCAACCTCTGCCTCCTCTCCAAGCATACCCCGGATGAACTCATCAGCATCGGCGAGGACCCTACAGAGGTCGGAGGATATTTCATAATCAACGGATCTGAACGGGTCATCGTTAGCCTTGAAGACCTCGCCCCTAACCGGATTCTCATAGAATCAGATAATCGTGGCTCTAAACCAGTCTATAGGGGTAAAGTTTTCTCAACAACAGTAGGATTCAGGGCCCGCATCGAAATGGCCCTTAAAGCCAAGGGCGAGATAGTCATCAGTATTCCTGGAGTCCCTGTACCTGTACCCTTCGTCGTACTTATGAGAGCTCTCGGCGTCGAAACAGACCGAAATATCGCGGAGATGGTGGACCTCGACCCCGAGATCCTTAATGAGCTTGAGAAAAGCTTTGTCGATGCCACAGACGTCCAAACAATAGAGGATGCCATACTATTCATTGGCAATAGAGTTGCATTTGGACAGGTCCGAGAATTCAGGCTTAAAAGAGCAGAGACAATAGTAGATCGAAATCTCCTCCCCCACATCGGAAGGGACCCTACAGATCGCCTCGACAAAGCCATATTCTTAGGCGAGATGGCCTCTCGAATTATAGAGCTCAAATTTGGAAGGAGAGTGGAAGACGATAAAGACCACCTAAAAAACAAGAGGACTAAACTCGCGGGGCCCCTCCTAGCCGAGTTATTCAGGAGCGCATTCTGGGGTCTATACAGGGACATGCGCTACCAGTTTCGCAGGATGAGCACACGCAGAAAAGGAGTCCAAATCAGCGCAGCCATTAGACCTGGCATAATCAGTAGTAGGGTGCAACACGCCCTTGCTACAGGCAACTGGCGCAGGGGCCGCGTTGGCATGACCCAACTCCTCGACAGGACCAACACACTGGCAACCCTCAGCCATTTACGTCGTCTCCAAAGCCCCCTAAGCCGGAGCCAGCCTAACTTTGAGGCCAGAGACCTTCACTCGACGCATTGGGGTCGGCTCTGTCCAAATGAGACCCCCGAGGGAGCCAATTGTGGTCTCGTCAAGAACCTGGCCCTTATGGCTAGCATCTCAGTCGGGACCGATCTTGAGAAGATAAAGCGAACACTCCTCTATCTAGGGGTTACTCCCGCAAAAGATGCAGATAAGAAATTCCCCCAGGAGGAAGCCAAGCTGTTTGTAGAGGGGTATCTACTTGGATATTCTGTCCTCCCCAACCAACTTGTTGACACCGTCAGGGAGATGAGATTGAGAGGAGAGATCAGCGGAGAGATGAACATCGCTTTCTACCCGAATCATAACGAGATCTATGTCAACTGCGACGAGGGTCGCATTAGGAGACCACTCATCCTCGTGAGAGAGGGAAAACCCCTCTTAAAGGCTAGGCACGTTCGTAACATCCGGCAAGGTCGCTGGCAGTGGAGCGACCTCATCAAAGAAGGCATCATAGAGTACATCGATGCCGAAGAAGAGGAAAACGCTTTCATCGCTACTGATAATACCGAGGTCTCTGAGGAGCACACCCACATGGAGATCTGCATCTATTCTATCCTTGGCGTCACGGCATCCATCATACCATTCCCCGAGCACAACCAGTCCCCCAGGAACACTTACCAAGCCGCCATGGCTAAGCAGGCTCCCGGGATGTATGCCCTTAATTTTAAGGACCGGGCGGATACAAGAGGTCACATCCTCCACTACCCGCAGATGCCCCTCGCCCAGACCAGGCCTATGGAAATTATGGGATTCAACGACCGCCCTGCGGGTCAGAACTATGTCGTAGCGGTCCTCAGCTCCAACGGATACAATATGGAAGACGCCATTATTTTCAATAAATCCAGTATCGAAAGGGGCCTGGGTCACAGCAGCTTTTATCGTATCTACAAGGCCATTTGTAAACAATACCTTGGCGGAGCAAAGGACAGACTTACCCTCCCTGAGGCAGGCATAAGAGGCTACCACGGAGCTGAATCCTATAGGATGCTTGAGGAGGACGGCCTCATCTCCACCGAGGCCCAAGTAAGAGGAGGCGATATCCTCATCGGCAAGACGAGCCCTCCCAGATTCAGCGAGGAATACAGAGGCTTCGAGGTCCGAGGGCCCAAACTAAGGGACACAAGCATCGCTGTTAGACCTACGGAACAAGGAGTTGTCGACACTATGTTCGTCACGAAAAACATTGAGGGTAGCTATCTTATTAAGGCCAAAGTCAGGAGCCATAGAATCCCGGAGCTCGGAGATAAATTTGTCTCCCGCCACGGCCAGAAGGGAGTCATAGGTATGGTGATCCCCCAAGAGGATATGCCCTTCAGCGCTCACGGAATCGTCCCCGACATCATAATAAACCCACACGCATTCCCAAGTCGAATGACAGTAGGTCAATTCCTCGAATCCGTGGCGGGTAAAGCAGCAGCCTTAAAGGGAGAGATGGTGGACGGCACGCCTTTTATCAACGAACCCCTTGAAAGTATATCAGAGACCCTTAGAAAGCTCGGCCTCGAGCCTGGAGGCCGAGAACTTATGTACGACGGTCAGAGTGGGCGCATGTTTGATTCCCATATATACGTCGGCCTCACGTTCTACCAAAAGCTCCACCATATGGTGGTCGACAAGATCCACGCCAGAGCCCGAGGCCAAGTCCAGATGCTCACACGCCAGCCCACTGAAGGTAGAGCTAGGGGGGGAGGTCTTAGATTCGGAGAGATGGAACGGGACTGCCTCGTAGGCCACGGAACTGCAATGCTCCTCAAGGATAGACTTCTCGAGGAATCAGATGCCTATACTATATACATCTGCGAACGCTGCGGAAAACTTGCCTTTTACGACATCAGGCAGAGGAAATACATCTGCCCCATATGTGAAGGAAAAGGACAAGTTGAGCCCGTGGTCGTCTCCTACGCATTTAAGCTTCTCCTTCAGGAGCTCCAGAGCCTCTGTTTGTCACCTACCCTGGAGCTGGCCAAAGAGGTTGGATGAAAATGTCCAAGATCATAGACGCAGTCAAATTCGGGGTTCTCCCTCCTGACGAGATCCGCCGCCTTAGCGTGGTAGAGACCAACACATCTGATACTTACGACGAGGACGGTGGATCCATCGCAGGCGGCCTCATGGACCAGAGACTCGGTACCCTGGAACCTAGGCAACGTTGCAGAACCTGCGGAAATATTTCAATAAACTGTCCTGGCCACTATGGCCATATCGAGCTGGCAGTCCCAGTGATTCACGTTGAGTTCGCCAAGCACATCTACAAGCTCCTCNNCACGACCTGTAGGAGCTGCGGACGTGTCCTACTAACCCCAGAGAANAACGAGGAATACCAGGAACTCCGTAACAAGGAGAGCGAACTATACGGGAAAGNAAGTGTTGAAACATCAAAAGATATAATTAAGCAAGCTAAAAAGTTTAAAAAATTCAAGGACTGTCCGGTCTGNGGGATGACTCAGTCCAACGTTAAATTCCAAAAGCCTACAAGCTTCTTAGAGATTGAGGAGGAGAAATTCAATACAGGCGACGAATCTCTCATGGAGGAAATCAGTCGCAGACTAACCCCTAACATGATCAGAGAATGGTTTGAGAGAATCCCCAACGATGACTTAAAGCTTTTAGACTTTGATCCAGACGTAGCACGCCCTGAATGGATGATCCTTCAAGTACTACCCGTTCCACCCGTGGACGTGAGACCTAGCATCATCCTTGAATCTGGCATCAGGGCTGAGGACGATCTAACCCATAAGCTCGTCGATATCATCAGGATAAATCAAAGGCTCAAAGAGAACATCGAGGCGGGAGCCCCTACGCTCATCATAGAGGACCTATCGGAGCTTCTCCAATATCATATCACAACTTACTTCAACAACGAGGTCTCTGGAATCCCCCCAGCACGTCACAGGAGCGGACGTACACTAAAGAGTCTGGCTCAGAGACTCAAGGGAAAAGAGGGGCGATTCAGAGGAAACCTCTCAGGTAAGAGGGTCGACTATTCCGCCCGCACGGTCATCTCCCCAGATCCCAACCTTGACATTAACGAGGTTGGAGTACCAGTACACATCGCGACACGGCTCACTGTTCCAGATATAGTCACTGAGAGAAACATCGATGAGATGAGACAACTCATCAAAAACGGCCCCTCCAAGCACCCGGGCGCCCTGTATATCATTAGGCCCGATGGGAAACGGATACGACTAGAGTTTGTAGCAGATAAGAAACTCGTAGCCGAGTCTATCGAGCCAGGCTTTGTCATAGAACGCCACCTAAAGGAAGGCGATATCGCCTTATTCAACCGGCAGCCCAGCCTCCATAGGATGAGCATCATGGCCCACAAGGTCAAGGTATTCCCCTACAGGACTTTTAGAATGCACCTTACCGTCTGCCCGCCCTATAACGCCGACTTCGACGGCGATGAGATGAACCTACATATTCCCCAGAGCAAGGAAGCTCAGACTGAAGCTAGGCTTTTGATGCAGGTGCAGGATCAGATTCTCTCCCCTAGGTACGGGGCACCCATCATCGGAGCAACCAAGGACTTCCTCACCGGGGCATACCTCCTGACAAGGAAAGAGACAATTCTCACTCAAAACGAAGTCGGGAAGCTCCTCGCAGCCACGAACTATGTGGGGCCTGAGCCTGAACCAATGATCAAAGAGCCTGAGCCTCTATGGTCCGGAAAAGACATATTCAGTTTGTTTATACCCACTGACTTTAACTTTACGACCAGAGCAAACATCTGTATTCACCACACTGATTGTTCGAAAGAAGACTGTCAACATGATGCATATGTCACGATAAGGAATGGGCAGATCAAGACAGGTGTCATCGATACAAACACAATTGGCGCTGAGAGGGCAGAGACCATCTTCCATAGGATTATCAAGGACTATGGGACAGAAGCAGGTCACGACTTCCTCAACAACGTCACGAATCTCATCAACAAATTCCTAATGTTTAGGGGATTCACCTATTCAGTTGATGAACTCGTCATCGGACCAAATGAAAGAACCGAAATCAACAGAGTTATGAGAAAGATGGAGAGGAACGTCGATAAACTCATTGACGAACTCAGCTCAGGGGAGTTGGAACGCCTTCCTGGCCAAAACCTTCAAGAGACTTTCGAGATCCAGGTGATGAGTGAACTCGCCAAAGCGAGAGATAAGGCAGGCGAGACTGTCGAATCAGGCCTTGGGATGAAGAACTCAGGCATTGTGATGGCACGAAGCGGGGCGAGAGGGTCAAGCCTCAACATTGGCCAGATGATGGGGAGCGTGGGACAACAAGCTATTCGTGGGAAACGAATCATGAGAGGTTATAGGAATAGGACTCTTGCCCATTTCAGAGAACACGATCCAGCTCCCAGAGCGCGAGGGTTTATCTATAACTGCTACAGGGATGGCCTCGATCCCATCGAGTTTTTCTTCCACTCCATGGGAGGTAGAGAGGGACTGGTTGACACTGCAGTCCGAACACAACAAAGCGGATACATGCAGCGCAGGCTCATCAATGCCTTGGAGCACCTCAGGGTTGAATATGACGGCACCGTTAGGACATCTTCGGGGAAGATAGTCCAGTTCACATACGGCGAGGACGGCGTGGACCCGGCCAAGAGCGACCACGGAAAAGCAGTCGATGTCGAGAATTTAATAGAGAGGGTAAAGATAGCAATCCCAAAGGGTAGATCAGCCTCAGAAAAGTATATTACAGGAAAGCTAGAGGAAAACTCTAAAGCGCTCACCCCACACCTAGTCAACAAACTCCGGGATAATCTCGTTCCATTAAAGATGTCTAAGCAGGGCGTAGACACCGTTATTGATACTGTCGTTCAAAGCTATGATTTTAGCCTCGTGGAGCCGGGGGAAGCTGTAGGAACTATTGCTGCTCAGTCCATCGGAGAACCCGGCACTCAGATGACACTCCGGACGTTTCACTATGCAGGTGTAGCGGAGCTCAACGTCACACTAGGACTACCAAGGCTCATAGAGCTTGTGGATGCCAGGAGACAGCCCTCAACACCTGTCATGAATATATACCTTGACTCAAAGCATAAGAGGAGTAAGTCTAAAACAAGAGAGGTTGCGGAGAAGCTAACTTTCATAAAACTTGACGATATCATTGATGTGCTCAACGTCGATCTGAATGACGATGCCATCAAATTTTCAGTGTCACCGGAGTTCATGGAGAACCTGAATGTAAATATTACTGAAGTTGAGAAAGCTCTCCTCCTGAAGTTCGAAAAGATCGATGGTGACTTGTTCCGAATAGAACTCTCAGAAGAGAAAAATAAGAACCCTGAGAAATTAGTTAAAAAGATAATAGAGACACCCATTAGGGGACTTTCAGAGATTAACCGAGTATTAACGACCTATGAAAACGGAGAATGGGTCATCAGGACAGACGGATCAAATCTCGAGGGAGTCCTCAATATCGAGGGCGTTGACCCTACTAGGACGACGACAAATGACATCCATGAGATAGCAAGAATACTGGGGATCGAGGCGGCCAGGAACGCCCTCATCAAAGAGGCTCACGCAGTCCTTGAGGAGCAAGGCCTCGACGTAGACATTAGGCATGTGATGCTTGTCTCGGACATTATGACGAATACTGGCACGATCCAGCAGATTGGCCGCCATGGTATCAGTGGGAAAAAGGATAGCGTCTTAGCAAGAGCAGCGTTTGAGTTGACCATCCAGCATTTGGTTAACGCAGCGATCAAAGGTGAGACCGATCCCCTTAAAGGTGTGATCGAGAACATCATTGTTGGCCAGTCAATGCCCTTAGGCACAGGGAGCGTTGAGCTGTTTATGACGATGGGGGGCAAGAAAGATGAGTAGCATCGATCACGAATTCAGAATGGCCTTCCGGACAGGTCGCATTTATTTAGGCTCCAAGGTGGCCATCAGGGAACTCCGTCGAGGCAGGGCTGTGATGGCGATACTCGCTTCTAACTGCCCTTCGGCGACTAGGGGTGAAATAGACCGTTATGGGAAGCTTTCCAACATTCCTGTTCTCCATCATCAGAAGGATAGCAGGGATCTGGGAATCCTATGCGGTAAACCATTCCCCGTTTCAACACTCGTGATAAATGATCCTGGGGACTCCAAGATCCTCGATTTAGCGAGGGAGTAGCATGCTAAGCAATATCAAGATAACCGAAAACGAGATGCGTTACATGGCCCTTTTAGAGAACATGACTGGTGCCACGATTGTCGATTGTATCCTTGAGGATGAGAATGAGACGGTCATCTTCTCTGTGAAAAAGGGGGAGGTCGGCCTTGCAGTAGGTAAGGGCGGTGAGAAGATCAAGCGTTTCCGGAGGATGACAAACAAGCAAGTGGAGGTCTACGAGTACATCGACAACGCAGAGGGGTTCATCCGAAACGCTATGAAGCCCGCTAAGATCAAGGAGATCCGTTTGGTAGATCGGGTTGGGGGCGACCGCATCGCTATGGTGAACGTTGATGTTAAGGACAAAGGTATCGCTATCGGCAGGAATGGGTCTAACATCAAAAAGATTAGGTTTCTCGCCCAGCGCTATTTTGGGCTTGACACTGTTTTGATAAACTAAGTTTCAACTTATTTGCCTCCCTTGCAGTTTATTTCAGGGTAATACTGATTAGATGCTAGACATTATGTCGGGGCTAAGAGGCGGGAAAGTCTTAATCTTGCCTATGTGAATTAGAGGTGAGGTCTAATGGGAAGAGCAGGTCGTCTGCCAACGGGGAAGCTACCCCAAGATGTCCTGAGGCGGGTAGTTTTAGAAAAGCTAGGAGTTTACAGTGATAGAGTTCTCCTAGGGCCGTGTGTGGGCGAGGATGCCGCTGTCATCGAGATGGGAGACCGGGTGATCGTCTTTGCTACGGATCCCATCACAGGCGCGGTGGGGAATATAGGCTGGCTCGCGGTACACATAAACGCGAATGATGTCGCGTCTACGGGGGCTCGTCCCCTCTGGTTTCTTTGTGTCACCCTTCTGCCGGAGGGAACTGATGAGGGCCTCCTCGAGGACATAATGGAGCAGATTCATAGAGCATGTATGGAGGTCGGGGTCGCCTTAGTTGGAGGGCACACGGAGACTACTCCGGGTCTAGACCGACCTATACTCATCGGATTTATGATGGGAGAGGCGTCAAAAGAGGACTACATAAAAACTGGAGACGCTATCCCAGGAGATATCTTGGTCCTGACAAAAGGGGCTGGGATCGAGGGCACAGCCGTGCTTGCGGAAGACCTCTCTTGGGTCCTTGAGAATAAGATCGAATCATCGGTTATCCAGGTTGCGAAACAAATGGTGAGGAGAATCAGCATCGTCCCCGAGGCGATGAAGGCGGTTGAGCTAGGAGGGGTTCATAGCCTTCATGATCCAACTGAAGGGGGTCTCCTGAACGGTATCTGGGAGATGGCGGAGGCCGCAGGTGTGGGTGTCGAGATAATTGAGTCCAAGATCTCTATAGCTCCTGAGACCAAGGCTGTTTGCGAGGCGCTTAACGTCGATCCCCTTAAACTCATGGGATCTGGAGCTCTCCTCATAGCTCTCGAGAGGAAGAGAGTAGAGAAGCTAATCTCTTTGCTGTTAGAGATCGAGGTTGAGGCCTCTGTGATTGGCGAAATAAAACATCTTCAAGAAGGGCGTGTTTTAGTGAAATTAGATGGGACTAGAGTTGATTTAGAGGCTGTAGATCAGGATGAGGTATACAGGACCCTTAAAAAATACGGATAATTGTAGTAAAGTATTGTTCTCCGTTAAAAATCACCAGAGGAAACTTTCTTCATCAACATTAGAAAGAGCATATAATATGCCCCGATTAGATGGATTACCGGATCCTTCTTGGTGTTGTTTCCTGACTTAACAAACAAAGTTGAAAAAAGTCTCCTAGTAAAAAATGACGCAAAAAAAGTACGGGGTTATTTTATTCCATATAGTGCCCTAACTTCAATCTTGGTAGATTTAATGCTTGTCAAATTGGAAAAGGGTTTTTAGTACCTTCGCCTGTAATGGCGCTTCCTAGACTTTAAGCAGGTCAGACAGTACACGGGTCGTCCGCTTGTAGGCTTGAACGGGAGATCGAACTCTGTCTTGCATTTCCGGCAGATAGCCTTATACTTGTTAGGCGGACCATAGTTTACGCTGACGGTCGTCTTTAGCTCCGTAATCTTCATTTTAGTGTGGGCCATTATGTCGTCCATTGCCTTCTTCTCGCCATGGGCAACGAATGTGATGGCTGTCCCCTCGGCCTCCATCCTCGCGGTTCTCCCTATCCGATGGAAATATGAAAGAGTCTCCCGGGGTATGTTATAGTTTATGATGTGGGTAATGCCTGTAATATCTAGGCCTCTAGCCGCGATGTCAGTGGCTACCAGGAAGTCTATCTTGTTCGCCCTGAATCCCCGGGTCACCCTATCCCTCTGGGGCTGCGACAGGTTGCCGTGGAGGGCGTCCGCGTTATATCCGCTCCGTTTTAGGTTCCTAGCTAGTTTATGGGCGCCCCGCTTAGTCCTCGTGAATATGATGGCTTTGCGGATCCCTTGGTCTCTTATAAGTTCCTTGAGTATTGGGTAGCGGCTGCTGGAATCAACATTGACATAGTGTTGGTGGATCTGCTCGAGAGTGATCTCGTCCTTGCTCACCAGAATCTTTTCAGGGTTATTCATGTATTTGTTGCAGATCTTCCAGATGTTCTGGTCCATGGTGGCGCTGAATAAGCTGATTTGCTTGTTCTGGGGGACCCGGTCTAGGATCTTATTGATGTCCTTGATGAATCCCATGTCTAGCATCCTGTCAGCCTCGTCAAGGACTACCATGCTGACCTCTTTCAGTTTTAAGGTACCCCTCTCTAAGTGGTCGATGATCCGGCCAGGGGTGCCTACTACTATGTGGACCCCACTCTTTAGGGTCCTAATCTGGCGGTTGATCTTTTGGCCTCCGTAGATAGGGGTAACACGGATCCCGGTGAACTTGCTGATTTTGTATATATGGTCGGCGATTTGGATAGCCAGTTCCCGAGTGGGGGCCAGCACAAGCCCTTGGACTTTTCTTTCACTGATATTGATGGCCTCAATCATCGGGATGCTAAATGCTGCTGTTTTTCCTGTCCCAGTCTGGGCTTGACCGATCACATCCCTTCCTTTTAGGATTGGGATAATAGACTGAGCTTGAATAGGTGATGGAGTCTTGAAGCCTAGGGAATTGATGCCTTTCAGCACGTTTTTGCTTAAGGGAAAATCCTTGAATTCTTGTACCTGTATATGAACCGCCTCTTTTTAAACTATAAATCCAGCTGCTTTAGCATCTGTCTAGAAAATAAATGCATTAAGTATAACCTCGCATTCAGACCAACGTGATCCATTTAAAGGTATCCCCAAGTTTAGGTCTCATATGATCGCAAGGTATTTTATTGAGAGGTCCTTAGTGAGGTGCGTGTTCACACATGAACGGTAAGATTGTAAAATATTTCTCGCGTAGAGGCTTCGGATTTATAACGCCCGAAAACAGCCAGGACGAGATATTCTTTCATGTCTCTAACTTCCCCGAGGAGGCCCCGCCCGAGATCGGGCAGAGTGTGGGCTTTGAATTAATTGAGACCCCCAAGGGAAACGAGGCAAAAAACATTACAGTCCTTGGTGGAGAGCCTGAGGATAAGCCCACTCAAGTTGAGTCTACTGAGGAGGAGACCCCTGAGGAGGAGACCCCTGAGGAGGAGACCCCTGAGGAGGAGACCCCTGAGGAGGAGACCC
>PBSW01000024.1 GCA_002726865.1 Candidatus Bathyarchaeota archaeon | reverse complement strand
GTGAACGACGCTCCGGCTCTTGCTGCTGCAGACGTCGGGATCGCTATGGGGGCAATCGGGAGTGATGTGGCTTTGGAGACGGCTGATATTGCCTTAATGGAAGACGACCTAATGCGTATTATTTATCTCGTCCGTTTGAGCCAGGCCACGATGGGTCGCATCAAGGAGAACATTGCGGCTTCAATAATCGTCAAACTTATGGTGGCTGTCCTAGCTATCCCTGGATGGATCACTCTCTGGATAGCCGTAGCAGTGGGCGACATGGGGCTCAGCCTAGCTGTTATCCTAAATGCTATGAGGTTAGGTAGGATCAAGGCCCGGGAAGAAAATATTTATTGAACTAGGTCATTTTGAGGCAGTCTAAATCCTTAACAATTTAATCCACTGAATTATAGTGATTTCAACCGGTTCAGTGCAGATCACTATTCTATTTGCAACTTTTTTCGTAAGTTTCTTCTCTTTAGTTGGAATTCTGGCGCTCTCACTTTAAGAAGAGACACTTCACAAGATAATGTTTTTCATAATAGCCTCAGCCGGCACGATCCTTGGGGTTGCACTTTTCAACCTCCTCCCAGAGGCCGTGAAATACATCGAAGGATCAATAGTTTTCGTTTACGTTGCTGGGGGATTTGTGGCGTTCTACCTTTTAGAGCGGTTCATTTATTGGTATCACGGGCATGGTTATCGCGGCGAATTCAGCGAGACAAGGGTAAGGGCATATACTAAGTGATTCGCTTATCTGAATGTCCTTGGGTACGCTATCTACAATTTCCTTGATGACGTGATCATTGCTGTGAGCTTCAATGTGGGTTTCTCATGGGTCTCGCGACCACGATTGCGGTGATCTTCCACGAGCTTCCCCCGGAGATAGGTGACTACGGCTTCCTTATCTATGCAGGGTTTGAAAAGATCAGGCCCTTACTCCTGAACTTCGTGGCCGCCCTATCTCTCGTAGCTGGCGGGATCTTCGCCTATTTCTTCCTTGAGATGGTTGAAACCTTCAGTGGAACCCTCATAGTTTTTTCAGCTGGGGCTTTTTTTGTATCTATCAGCCTCGGAGCTCATACCAGAGCTGAAGAAGGAGCAACATTTCTGGAAGTTGCTTACACAGTTCGCGATATTCCTTTTTGGCTTTGGCGTAAACTGGTATCTAGGTATAACTTTTCGTCATCAGTAGGCGTGCAAGTGCAGATACTACTCAAGAAATCGTAAACTCTCAACCATTATTACTGCGCCTACTTGTATTCTAAAATCAATAAATCAAAATTTGAATTCTATGGAAGCTCTTGTCCAAGAGCATCATAAATAAGAGGGTATATTTTTGGAAGTAAATCACACGCGTGAGGCCAGAGGTTCTCTTAGAGTCCCATGATAAACTGGATCATCATGACAAGCCAATTCTTCTCAAGCGTATGTTTTCAGATAATGAGTTGAACGTAATAGCGACGGACAAAACCCGTTAACTCGAGTTTTTCACAGTGGTACCTGGTAAAAAGAAAAATAAGTTTCTGTGCCGTCACTTTTTCTGGTTGGGGATCATGCATAGGAACTTTAGCTCCCGGTCCCCCGTGTTCTTGAACTGGTGAAGCTCATCGGGGGGAATATAAACGACGGTCCCCGCCTCAACCGCCTCGACTTCCTCTCCCCCGAGTATCGTGCCCGATCCCTCTAGGATGTACGCCTCGTGCTCCCATGGATGGGTGTGCTGGGGGGTCGAGCCCCCTGGCGTCACTGTAAACTGCCTCATCGAAAAGGTGGGGGCTCCTGTCTCCTCAGTGAGGAGCCACCTGATCTTCACCCCGTCTGCTGGAGCGGGAACCTCATCCTCCTTAACCTCCTCGTTCAGAAAAGTCTTCATGTCTAACCCTCCTTAGAAGATATAACTTAAGGTTAATGGTGATTATCTCGCAGCTCACACCAGTTAATGGCCCCACAGCAAATCAGATCAATCATAATATGACTACCTCAAAACCAGCCGGTTAAAGATGAGCCCTAGAAAAATGGTGTTGTCCATTGAGATGTGGGCTTCATATTCGCCTTCTTAGACTCTTTTAGAACCGTATCTTTACGGTCGACGAGGGTCATCCCCCGAGTATCTCTCTTTTGCTCTCAATCTCCACTACCATCTCCGTCTCCACCAAGCTGGGATCAACGACCGTAGCGAGTTCTGTTTTAGATATACGCGCGTGCCAGACCTTGAACTCCGCCACGGGCTTCCATTTCCGTGTTCATAGGGAGTTTGTTCTTTGGCAATTCGCGCGAAAAGGGCCGTTATTATACGGTCGCAAAATGAGTAATCCTAGGGCCTAGACTATTTCTTCCTATTCAGTGCTTAGGCAAACTGAAATGTATGCATTCCAATTGTTCTATATCAACCATGAATCTGAGGGACATCTATATCGCGGGCAGACGTCTCAGGCATCTGGTGAGACACACCCCCCTTCATTACTCCTGGTACCTCAGCAAGGCTTGCGGTGGGCGGGTGATGCTCAAGCTCGAGAACTTGCAGTATACTGGCTCCTTCAAGGTGAGAGGTGCCTTCAACAAGCTCCTTCAGCTCTCAATTGGGGATATGCCGTACGGAATAATCGCCGCATCCTCTGGCAATCATGCTCAGGGTCTAGGCTACGTCTGCAACCACCTAGGCGTCGAAGCCACCATCATAGTCCCCTTACATACCCCTAGAGTAAAGATCGAGGCGATAAGGAAATACGGAGTCGATCTCATTCTTCACGGGGAGGAATATATGGAGGCCGAGAGACTCGCTAGGAAAATGGGACTAGAGCAGAAAAAACCCTTTATCTCTGGATATAACGACCCCCAGATCATTGAGGGCCAGGGAACTCTAGGGCTGGAGATGCTCGAGTCAACTCTGGACTTCGATATCGTTCTCGTTCCGGTGGGAGGAGGGGGGCTAATCTCAGGGGTAGGCGCGGCCGTTAAAGGCACGGATAAAAACATCGAGGTAGTTGGGGTACAGACCATGGCATCGCCAGTGATGTCTGAGAGCCTAAGAATGGGTAGCATCGTTGACATGCCACTCAGGGATTCCATTGCTGAGGGACTACATGGGGGAATCGAGGAGAGTTCTATCACATTCGAGATATGTAAAAAGCACGTAGACGGCTTCATCTTAGTCCGAGAGAAAACTATACTTAAGGCCATATCGAATCACCTACAATTTGACCATCAGGTGGTGGAGGGAGCCGGGGCCGTAGGAGCTGCAGCTATAATTGAGAATCCAGAACGATTCAAGGGGAAGAATGTTGGAGTTGTTGTTTCTGGCGGGAACATCGATGAAGGGCTGTTGAAACAGGCAGCAAATATAATGTAGAGGAGACGGAGGAAGTGAATTTCATTGAATAGGATAGTCGTAGACGCCGCCAAGTGCTCCGGATGTAGGGTCTGTGAACTAGTATGCTCATACCACCACGAGAAGAGGTTCAGCCCGAGCCTATCCCGGATAGACGTTGTCAAAATGGACAAATATGGCTTGGACTACCCCGTCTACTGTCGCCAGTGTAGTGAGTGCCCCCCTGCCGATGTATGCCCCGTGGGGGCCCTCAACAAGGGGGATAACGGGGCAATAATCCTTGACGTCGAAGTATGCATAAATTGTGGGGTATGCGCCAAGATCTGCATCTACAACGCTGTCAAGCTCGATGAAGCCTCAAGGCCACTAATCTGTGACCTATGCTGGGGCGACCCAGTCTGCGTGAAAAAATGCCCTACGGACGCATTAACTTATGAGGAGTCGATCCAGGTTACGGATCAGCCTGAGAGTGTCTTCAAGGAGCTCAGGGAAAGGTGGGGTATAGATGTCTAAATTTGGCGGATACACGGGGAAGGTTCTCAGGATCAATCTCACGAAAAGGATCTCAACGGTCACTGAACTAGAGAAAACTCTTGCCTGGGGCTTTTTGGGAGGCCGTGGATTTAACGTGAAGCGAATGTATGATGAAATCCCCACCGGGACAGATCCTCTAGGCCCAGAGAACAAACTATATTTCGCACCGGGCCCCTTGGTCGGGACTAGTTTCCCTACTGCAAGCCGCTTCAATATCTCAGGGAAATCCCCCCAGACAGGTATACTAGGGGACACCAACGCCGGGGGTCACTTAGCATCCGAGATAAAGTATGCAGGATACGACCAGATTATCCTAGAAGGGCGGAGCACGAATCCTATCTATATCCATATCCGCGATGACGATGTAGAATTCCCGGACGCGTCACATCTAAAGGGGAGAGGAGTCTATGAGACAGACGAAATCATCAAATCAGATCTCGGAGATAGACGTGTTCAGACTGCGATCATCGGTCCTGCCGCTGAAAATGGAGTGAGGTTCGCGGGTATTTTCGCGAACCTTATGCGAGCTGCAGCGAGGACAGGAATGGGCTCCGTAATGGCATCCAAGGGGGTCAAGGCCCTTGTGGTCAGGGGCACGGGCTCAGTCAGTGTCGCCAAGCCTAGGATGTTCGAGGAGCTCGTCGATTATATCAATGAACAGATCAAAGGCCACGAGCAATACCAGGGCAGGCGGAGTATGGGTACCACGAGGATCCTCCTTATGGCCAACGCCGGGGGTTTTCTCCCTACGAGGCATTATACAGCGGGGACATTCAAACACGCAGCCGAGGTGAGCGGAGAGAGGCTCGCGGAGGAGTTCAATGTCAAGGGAAGGGGGTGCTTCGCATGCACAATCCCTTGCAGCCGCTTTTACGTCGTAAAGAGTGGAGAACATGCAGGACTCTACGGCGAGGGACCTGAGTACGAGTCCCAGGGATCATTCACGTCGAGAATAGGGAACAGGAGCCTAGAAACAGCTCTCAAGGCGAACGACCTCTGCAACAGGCTGGGGTTGGACATCCTCACCACCGCTGAGAGCATCGCCTGGGTCATGGAACTCTACGAGAAAGAGATGCTTTCCAGTGAGGAGGCCGATGGTCTTGACCTTTCCTGGGGTAACGAAGAGACTATCCTCACCCTTATCAATAAGATCGCACTGCGCGAGGGTTTCGGAGACGTGCTGGCTGATGGAACCACAATGTCTGCGAGGAAGCTGGGTCGCGGAATAGACCTAACGATGCAGGTGAAGGGACTTGACATCATCATGGCTGATCCCCGAGGGCTCAAAGGATTCGGGCTAGGTTATGCCGTCTCGAGTAGGGGAGGCGACCATCTCAGGAGCGAACCATTCCTAGAACTGGTGGACGACCCAGCGATCGGCGAAAAGATGTTTGGGATCCCGGATGCGACCATGAGGCGAGCATATAGGGGGAAAGGCAAGCTCGTCTCCTACTTCGAGGACTGGAATGCAGTTATCGACTCCCTCCAGCCCTGTAAGAACATCATGCAGAACATGGAGATCCTCACATTCGATCTCTCCTCCAAAGTCATAGAGGCCACGACAGGGATTCAGTTGACCCCAACCGAGGTCCGTGGGGTCGGGGAGCGTATTGTCAACATCGAAAGGGCTTTTAACGTTAAAGAGGGGATGAGGCGGAAGGACGACACCCTCCCCCGGAGATTCAGGGAGGAACCCCTCATCGCGGGGGAGAGAGGCTGGGATCTTAAGACCGGGATACCTACCTCAAAGACCTTAAGAAGATTAGGCCTGAATAGAGCGGCTAACGACCTTTCTAGGCTAAAATAAACGCAGTAGAATTCGAACCTCCTAATTGGGATCCAGTCGCCAGTCACCCGTCCAATTAGTGTTAATGGGGGAGGTGGGGTGGAAAAAGAGGGGCCTGTCAGACTTAGCCGCCCTCTCATAGACTATGGGGCACTTTTCGAGGTCGAGAGGCTTACCGCCCACTTTGGTAATCAGGGTTCGTCCTTTAGACCCAATTCTATTACAGACCTCTCCTGCTCGTCAGCTGCAGCCTCTAGGATCTAGAGTGACAGCGTGTCAAGGGAGTGGAATCACTCAGGGGGCACCTTTATAATATCGCTGAAACCGTCGTTCGCCAGCTAGGTGAATTTTATCCCCCTCTCGGGGTCTCCCACTCTACATCGGGCGTGGTCGGCGTGAGGATGTACATCTACACACCGCAGCGGTCTACCGCCTTGAGTCTCATATTAATATCTATTTGGGGGCCGACCATGATGTTATAATTTAACTAGTAGTAGATCAAAAGGCAATCATATTCGTCCGCCTCAACCTTAGCGTAGCTGCAATCCTTAGATAGCTCACGAATGATGCCTTTGGGTAGAAATAGATATGAAAATCCATATTCAATTTCAAATCTCAGCTTCGAGGATATATTATTCTTTCAGGGGATCATCTTCTGATTTCCTGAAAGAAGCCAGTTTACACTTCAATAGATTTATTAATGAATATTATTCAACCCATGCAACTAGTGGAAATATACCATGCTTATCTGCGAGATCTGCGGAATGGAAGCCATCGAGGCTCATAACTGTTCCAACTGCGAGTCCCAGTTCTGCAAAGAGTGTGGCGATGTAATGGGCAAATTATGCTACGATTGTCAAGGCTGGGAATCAGAGAGTCTTACCGAAGACTGGGAAGAAAACTGGAGTAGATCCTGGGAAGGAAACGAACCCCATTAGAATAACCGTTAATGTGCGTGTAAATGTCATTAAACCCTTGTATCTTACCTGGTTGTTTTTGATTGCATTTTTACCCAGTTTCCGGTGCTTATCCAACCTCACGCTCATTTTCCTTCGCTTGAAAACGAGTCTATTTTAAATCGTTCTTTTAGAATTAACCGTTTGTATTGAGTCTATTTTATAGAGTTCGCGCGCTATAAACAGCTTTATAGAAACCAGATTCCTATCTTGATGGAGACTGAGACCAGATCATGGATATCAATCAAATTATCCTCCACCTAGACACAGGAAAAACAGTTCTGTCCCTCATCAACGCTGTCGCGGATAGAGTCAACAAAGGTGGTATATCCACAGTCGTCATTGCCAGCATGAAAGGCAAACAGGTCATTAAGTTCAGCGAGGCGCTAAAGGGATCCGCTAAGGTCGTGAGCGTCACAGAGTTCGAGTACTCTAACTCCTTGAAAAAGGCAATGAAGAAGCTGAAGGTTGTGTTGGTGGAGAATGCTGATCTTCACATTCAGGATCACAGGGAGATGCGTGAAGCATTACAGGCCTGCAGTTCAGGTGTTAAGGCCGCTCTGGAGGCTGTAGTTATCGCTGCAGGGAAGGGCTTGGCCTCCGAGCCCGTCCTTGCCATCGGTGGGGGGAGACACGGACTTGACACAGCCCTCGTAGTAAGGCCCTCAACTCCAGAGGATTTGGTCGACACTGACCTAAAAGATGAGTTGGCAGTTCTCGAGGTCATAGCCCTCCCAACCTAAGTGACTGCCATGAAAATCATGATCGCGTTTTCCTCATGTGGAAAGGTTTTCTCTAAATTCACAGGGAAAAGCTTGGAGACAGTGCATGCCATCTAGGCCGCTCTTCCACGCGAGACGGGGCAATTGTTAAATATTTAGTTTTTTCGCCCTTTTTATGGACTCGAATCGATGATGATCGGTGAAGGAACCAGAGCTTTTCGTCGTCAAGGATCTCTAATCGCTCGATGTTAAACCAGCTGAGGTTATTATACCTTTGATATATCACATTCCCTAACCGTAGCGAATTTCTATTTTTGGAAGCATCCTAGATCTTTAATGATGCGCCTCCCCACAGAGATGGTATCGGCCTGAACTGGTCCTCCTCAGTGTTTTTTGCTAGCCTTTGGCGTTTCTGTGGGTCAATCAGTTTATAGTTGCAGCTTTCAATGGGATTGATCCTCTGCATTGATGTAACAATAACTTATTCGTCTTTACGATTGCCTTCTGTACTACACGAAAAGCCGTTAGTTCCCTCGTCGAGAGCGATCTAGGGGAGCAGGGTTAATATCTTTCTTCTTGTAGACTCGATAGGTATGGTCTCCATAGGTGGACTGTTTCGGATCGTGAGACCAGTGAACTCTATAATGATGGGATTCGCGGTGCTGGTAGGGGTGGCTATTGGCGAAAAGTCTCTGCTCCCGTCATCGGTCCAGGAGCTGGCCCTGGCATTCTTCGTTGGATTCTTCCTAAGTGGCAGTGCCATGGCTGTGAATGACTATTACGATAGGGAGATTGATGTGATAAACGAGCCTGGGCGTCCCATTCCTAGCTTGGCAGTGTCCCCGGGGGAGGCTTTGGTTGTCACCTTCGTTTTCAGCGTGTTAGGGCTGGGATTGGCAGGATTGACGAGCATGGGCAGTCTGCTGATTGCAGCACTAGCTTGGGTGGGAATGATGTTCTACTCTACATTGGGAAAGCGGACGGGACTCCCTGGGAATCTCATCGTGAGCGGGTGTATCTCTCTTCCTTTTGTTTACGGTGGTTTTATTGGAGGGGAGACTAGCCTAAGCCACTCCATGCTCTTTGCCCTTCTTGCATTTCTCACGAACACCGGGAGGGAGGTAACAAAGGGGGTTGTCGATATTGAGGGTGATAGGGCATCTGGAATCAGAACCGTGGCGGTTTTGAGAGGTCGGGATACTGCTGCGATTGTATCTGTTACTAGCTACGTTCTGGCGGTTCTAGTCTCAGTGGTCCCAGTCTACCTGCATCTGGTATCGTTCTGGTATATTCCATTCGTGGCGGCCACGGATCTAGGATTGATCTATCTTTCGATCTCATTACTAAGAGAGCCGAGTAGGGAAAATAGCAGAAAAGTTAAAAACTGGATCCTACCGTTGATGTTGTCCGGACTATTTGGCTTCCTGTTTGGAAGCTTTATTTGAGTCTGCCGTTTACCTGGATGAGAGAGCAATTCTCTCAACTTCTCTTTTCCTTCGGATGGAGAAAGCATTAGCGTTGTTGTTAGCGGCACCGATTAACTGGGTTGCTAGGACTTCTTCAAGTGTTAAGCGGTTGCTGAACGTGGCGTCCCTGATTCCTCTGGAGATGTATCTCAGGGCAAGGTCTATCCGGCGCTGGGGACTGATGTCCACAGCGAGGCGATAGACGACTCCCCCGTAGCCAATGCGTGTTGTGTCCTCATTAGGGGCGGAGTTCTCGACGGCCCTGACTAGGACTTCAACAGGGTTGCGCCCCGTCCTAATATTGATAATCTTGAATGCATTACGGACGACACTTATGAGGCGGGGCTTTCCGCCACCGCTACTGCCGGGACGCATCAGGGCATTGATGAGGCGTTCTACTATACTCATGTCGGATTTCCTAAATTTGCGGGCCGTATGCCTTCCACTAGAGTGTGGGAGAAAGATAGGCTCGATGTTTAGATACCGCACAAGTCCGATGTCTCTTACAGAGATATCATCAAATGTCCACTCACCAAATAGCTTCGGAGGCCCTGTTATCTGACTGCTCATGGAATCACATCTTCCGTTGAACCAGAAATGCATGACACGAAACCGAAATAAAAGGTTTACCAAGAATCGCCATCCCTTTAGCTGGAGTGTTGGGTATATGTTGAACATTCCGTGCGCGAGTGGCCTATTTTACTTTTAGTGGCGCCGTACTATTGACGACGTATAACATGAGCCTCTTGTTCCCAGCCATTTACTTATGTATGAGAGAGAGGAATTAGGGGTGGTTGTAGGGATCATTGTATCGGGACACTGGGTGCTTAGGTTCCTGATTGAGATATCCCTAGTCGTCTGACCTCTCAGAGGCTCCGCTATTTTCGTTCCATATCTATAAGGCTCGAGTAAAATATGGTGAGGGCATTATGTGTGCTTATACAGTTGTTTTTTCCAATTAACCCCCTGTGGACTCTCCTACGCATCAGCCCTCTTGTTTTTTTCAGAATCCACTATATTCGTCGTCAACCTATTTGATGAATAACGCCACTGGAGAACCATTGGGCCTTTTTAGAAGATTAAGTTCAGTGGGACAATCTTGGTATGACTCTACAATTAGTGAATCTAGCGCCCGTTTTCAAGCTGGGAGAGAATAGAATTAAAGCGATTAGCGCATGGGTTTACGGACTTTGCCTATTACCATGAGTTGCAGGGGTACGCCATTGACAGAGTTGACTTTGTATCTTACGCCAGGGATATCTCCCATAGATCTGGCTCTGGGCCCCCCGATGCCTTCAATGGTGACCTCATCATGCTCATCGACGTAGTTCAGGGCTCCATCTCCGGGGAGGAATGCGGTAGCGAGACGGCCGTTCTTTATGAGTTGGACTCTGACGCATTTACGGATGGCTGAGTTTGGCTGCTTGGACTCAATGCCCACCTTTTGGAGGACGATGCCCCTACCCATGGGGGCACCCTCTAGGAGACCCTTCTTATCGGTTCTCCGCTTAAGTCTAAGAACGTAGTCCTTGCTCTTGTAACGCATCTTGCGCCGGACTTTCTTGAGGCGTCTGCCTGCGTACATCCCGTTAGCCATGAAATCAGCTATGCCGTGCAGGGGGGCATCTTTAAACTTTGTGGAATATCAGCTCACAGGCCAATATTGTCTATTTGATCTGTATTGTATAGCGCGCGTATTGAATATTTATTTTCATAATCAATAGCTGGGATGAATTTTGTCAAGCCATTACAGAGAGAATCCCTAGACCCGTGGTTCTGAGCCTTTATATCAAAGCACAGATAGAACGTCTATGGTGAACTAAATGGAGACAGGGGCCCCCATTAGGCTGATACTTATGATAGGCAGTAATATTTTTGGTGTATATGCGTTATATAGAATTGTCAGAGAGGTCTATTTTTTCATTAAGAACTATTCCTCCGATGAAGAGTATTAGCGGGACGGTCCCCTTGAGGCTATCTGCCTTTTTTATAGGTGAAGGCATCTAGCTATTCGATATATTGAAATCCAATATCACTGAACTCTCCCTGCTTGAAGCACTTAACACCGCAAGGGGTATAGAGGAGCAACTATCGACTAGGTACAGCCAGTTCGCTGAGTTGACAAAAAATGAGGTTGTTTGTTCCCTATTCACCCATCTCGCCCTAGAGTGTCAAAAGCACTCGGATATGCTTAAAGAGCTACCCTATCTCNTCGGCGAGGCCGTTGACCTGCCATACAGGGGGGATTTTACTCNTAGGAGGCTTCCTGAGATTAGNCCCGTAATCGATCAGCAATTAGCTGTCGAAACGACTTTTAAGATCGTCAAGGAGCACATCGCTGTTGAGGAGAGCGTGNTGCGGTACTACGTCGAACTCTCACGTATTATCTCTAATGAAAAGGCGGTCGGGAGGATCCAAAGTCTCATCGAAGACGAGAGAAGTCATCATGAGATGCTCGGTAGGCTTACGAGCGAGCTTACGGATCTATACGGAGAGCAACTGACTATGGACTATGATAATTAACACTGTGTGCGTCTTTATTGCCACTATAGACGGACAATCTGGAGCCCTAGGAATAACCCACGTTACCAGTTTTGTCTGACCTAGGCTTGTGCACACGTAGGATGAATTTAAGCAAATCTTAGCCTATCATATATCGAGGATGCTCCCTGTCATGCCTCACACATTTCTCGATCTGGATCTGGTTAAAAGCGACATCAACCAAGGCGACTGCGGAAAAGATGTCCTCAGCTGCCTCGATGGGTCCGTAGAACAAAGTCCGCACCCAACGCCGTAGGCAACGAGTTGGCCACTGCAACTGCAGAGGTGACAGCGTCCCTCGAGTACCTTTTCTTGAGCCTCTTCCAAGAGGAGATAAAGTTGTGAGCTCCACATCCGACTGGATAACCGTAACAATTCTTGATGCTGTGGATGGCTTTCGCGGCTAAACCCACAGATGGGATATCAATAACCATTGTATCCACCAACATGTTCTTTGTCTCGGCGGCCTTAACCTTCAGTAGGAGCTTGTCAGGGAGTCCGCTCTTATCTGAGGATAGAAGCGTCTTGGTGCTGTAGAGGAGGCGTATCGCGCTGGAGCAGCCCCCCTCCTTGATCTTGTCATAGACAGAAGGTTCTGAGTGGGGTATAAGGGAGTTGAGGATTTCCCGGTCCATGAATCCCTGGTCGTTGGCGTATTGGAGAGACTTCACCTGACTCTCCTCGGAGAGGACATTCAAGACTATAGGCATCTCTGTAACCCCTGCGACGAAATCCATGTCTCTCTCGGCAACCAAGGAGCTTTCTGCTACGAGGTCTACCATAGCTGGTAGCCCGACTTATCCGTCTGCTCCGCCATCTTCATAATGCGGGTCTCATCCTTTTTCTCGTCGAAGAGTCCGTTATGAGGATCCTGGATGATGCTATGTCTCTTGTAGAATATAGATCTAATCATCACGGTTGGGGTGATACCTGGGTTCCCACCAACTTTTACACCATGGATCTCAAACGTCTTCTACTCGACGGTATACTCAAAGAGAGACAATACGATCCCTCTATAGCTAAATGAAATCTTAAATAACATCGCGCGCGCAGAAAGATGAATAATGACCGAAGAAAACTGTCGGATTTAATAGTTCCACTACGGAAAGTCATGTCAAGATCTCCGAGGATCTGGAGGATTAACATCGGCCTTTTTGAATAACCTAAACCAGAACCCTGAACGTACAAAATACTGAGCTAGTAAGTGAAACAAAGCGACATTTTCCTGAACCACAGCGCTATCGTTAAGTATCATTAAGCCACGATCGAACTCTCGTATCCATTATGGCTGAAGAGAAGTTTATGAGGTTCTCGATAGACAAGGCCAAGGAAGGAATAGCGAACGGTCAAGAGCCGTTTGGGGCTTGCGTCATTAGGGACGGGAACATTATAGGTGTGGCCCACAACACAGCACTGCGGGACCACGATGTTACTGCTCACGCAGAGATAAATGCAATCAGGATGGCTTGTAAAGTCTTGAACACCCTAGATCTATCAGGTTGCGAGATCTATGCAACGTTCAAACCCTGCAGAATGTGTCAGGAGGCCTGCGAACGAGCTAAAATCTCCAAGATCTATTATGGAGCTGGGCCCGAAGACATCGGATCGAGCCCTGTAGAGGTTGGTATTCAGATAGAGGCGGGCTTCCTTAGAGATGAATGCCTCGAGATGCTCCAGAAGGCGCGCCAATAGCAACTCATCGCCGAAAATACTGATTCACTCAGATGGATTCTCCAAATGATTCATAAGGTATGTAGTCGGGTCAATCTATATTTATCATGATTCCCATTTTTGGAGCAGGTCTCGCTGGTCTGAGCGCGGCACGTAACCTTGGTGGCAACCACTTTGTTCTCGAAAAGGACACCCGAGTCGGAGGTCTCTGCAAGAGCGTGAATATCGATGGCTTCATCTTCGACTACGCCCCCCACATCCTCTTCACGAGAAACGATCACATACGGTCTCTTTTCGAGGATCAATTGAAAGGAAACCTCTTAAAACATACCCGGGAGGCATTCATCTATCTCCAAGGGCTTTTCGTAAGGTACCCCTTTGAGGTCAACCTTCACAATCTGCCTGAGGACGTCATCCGAGAATGCATTGATGGGATTACTAACAGAGATGTCAGTAAAGTGACTAACTTTGAGGAGTGGATCTACTCAACCTTCGGAGATGGCATCGCTAAGCATTACATGATTCCATATAATCAGAAGATCTGGAAGTACGACTTGTCAAAGATGAGCCTCAATTGGATCAGAGGGAGAGTTCCCTCACCTAGTATAGAGGAGATGAGGAAGGGGGCGGAGGGGGCTTTCAAGAGGGACTATGGTCCCAATGCTGAATTTATGTACCCTAAGCGCGGGGGAATCGGCGCATTAGCGAACACACTTGCCGATGGCGTCAATATCTCCCTGAGCTCAAAGGTGGTCGAGATCAGGCCCTCAGAAACAGAGGTCATGGTCCAATACCTAAAAAACGGTAGCCTAAAGGAGCTCTCAGCTGAAACGGTTCTGTCATCGATACCATTGCCGGACTTGGTCAACATGTTCCATGATCCGCCCGAAGATGTCGTCGAAGCCGCGAGATCCCTTGTCTACAATTCCCTAATTTGTGTGAACATTGGAGTTAGTACGCCGGGAATCATCGATAAACACTGGCTTTACTTCCCCGAGGACGATCTCATCTTTAATCGTATCAGCTTCCCCATGAACTTCTCAAAATACACCACACCCAGAGACTCAAGTAGTCTCCTCGTTGAGGTGACCCACAGAGAGACTAGCGTGGACCTTGATAGCATCCGGGACCTGGTCCTTAGGGATCTCATCAAGACGGGGATACTCGACGAGAAGGATGAAATAAAGGTATGCGATGTTTCCGCCTTTAAGTACGCTTACGTGATCTACGACCTTAACCACGCCAAGAACGTAGGAATTATACACGACTATCTGAAAAGATCCAACGTCGTCCCAATAGGAAGATTCGGGGAGTGGGAATATTTCAATATGGATAAAGCTTTATTATCAGGTAGGAATGCTGCTTTAAGAATCAGTGGATCTCCATGATATCTGTCATCATTCCCACCTACAACGAGGAAAAGAACATCGAGAGATGTCTTAAAGCGTTTGAGAAGCAGACAATTACACGGGAAGCTTTCGAGATCATTATTGTGGATGGTCAGAGCAGCGACAGAACCACGACTATCGCCAAGAATTTTGCTGACAGAGTCATCCAGCAAGTCAGCAAAGGAGTCGGAGGCGCAAGAAATGACGGTGTCCAGATCGCCAAAGGTGATATTATAGTTACCACCGACGCGGACTGTATACCTTACGCTGAATGGCTCCAAGTTATCCAGAATCAGTTTAAGGATGAGAAAGTAGTCGCGGTTACAGGATTCCTCAATCCCTTTGATTGCGAGGGGCTGAGGAAATACGAGGCTTTCATCTACAAGCTACTGTTCGGTATATCTAACCAACTACTAAGGGTGTTTTCAATTACAGGATATTATCACCTCTGCGGAGCCAATTCCGCGTTCGATAGGGATACATTCCTCGAGATCGGGGGTTACCAAGATCTCCCTTACTCAGATGATATAGAGATCTACAAGAGGCTAAAGCCTAGAGGGAAGATGGTCCTAGATACGAGGATGAAAGTGAACTACTCGATCCGAAGGATCAGGAAGATGAGTCTGTTGAGATACATTTACACGATCACTAAGAACGACTTTGTGACCATGGTAATGAACGCAAAACCGAAAGACGACAGCTACGCCAGACAGGCATATAGCTAAGGAGAAAGCAAAGTTTTCCTGTGTATAGATACATCTTTATAGATTCTACTTTGCGTAGTTGATGATGTTTAATTCGCATCTTTTTTTCAGATTTACGAGATTATGGGATTACGTTCATATACTATTACTGATTTTTCCCGTAATTTTTCTGATTTCCCCCGCGAATCTCTTCACATTTAAAGCCCTCATCGTTTTTGCCGCGAATTTATGCCTCACAGCATACGGGTATATGTATAACGATCTTCAGGATGCCGTGGATGATTATTGCGATCTCGAGAAAAGGAAAAGGAACCCAGTTGCTAGCGGAGAGATAACCCGAAATCAGAGCTACCTTGCTAATTTGGCTCTCTTAAGCTCAGGCTTAATCATGCTAGCGTATATAAATCCCGTCGCTTTGTTCCTTGGAATAGCTTTCTCCATTGTAGGATTTTTCTACTCTTGGAGGCCTTTGAGACTCAAGTCGACGCCCATCTGGGACGTTATCTCTCACGTCCTTTTCCTTGGGGTCCAGCAATTATTGGTTACCTACACGGCGTTCCGGTCCCTTGACCTGTTCGTAACGCCCTTCCTCATGATCATCATACCCTTCTCTCTGATGAACGAGGTAATTCACGAGCTAATTGACTTCAAGGTGGATGAGGAGACTGGGATCAGTAACACGGTGCAAATGTTAGGAGGATTTAACGTAAAGAATCTACTTATCGCATTGAGCATCCTAGTCATCTTAGGTACCCTCATCATTGTTCTAAGCCTTTCTGCGCAGTACAAGGTCGTCGGGTTTGTCATTTCGATATTGATCGTAGTTCCAGCCATTTACAGGATGAACGTGCGTATAGCAAGAATAGCTTAGGGGACATATCCCTCACAAGGAGCCAGACGGGGTACCAATATACGCGGGGCTAGACGCCAAATTTGTGGAGATGCTCACGGGAAAGAAGCACGCCTCTGCCAAGAGTTGCCTTGAGGGCGCAGGGCATATAATGAAGGAGGCGACTGCGATATTAGAGCCTCTCCTAGAGTCAGGGGCCTCGAAGTCGAAGGGCGTCATCGTCTTCGCGACGGTAGAGGGAGATCTCAATGACCTCGGAAAGAACATTGCCATCGCGATGCTGAAATCCGTAGGTTTAAGGGTAGTAGACCTTTGTGTAGATGTGACGGCGGCGGATATAGTTAGAGTAGCCGAGGAGGAAGAGGCTGACATCGTAGTACTCTCAGCTCTCCTGAGTGTTCTGGAGCCCCAAGTCGTGAAGACCATTAATACCTTGAAGAGATCTTAGTTAGGAGAGAAGACCAGGGTGCTCCTAGGAGGGAGGGCCCTCGAGGCTGGGATGGCTGATAGGATAAATGCCGACGCGTACGCACGGGACGCTTTTGATGGGATCGCGAAGGCTAGGGAGTTAATGAAGGGGGCTCAATAGTGTTGCTCCTTGGATCCTAGTACATACACGGTAGACCCCTGTCCGCGCTGTGACATACAATGTTTTGAGATCGTTATCGCCCCATGCAAGATTCGAGGGAGCCTCTGGGAAGCTCAATATCCCCAGCTTCTTGCCGTCCTTGTCTAGGATCCAGATGCCCCCCGGACCCGTGCAATAGATATTACCTTGAGTGTCAACCTTCATTCCATCAGGGACTCCTTCACCGGGTCCTCGGAGCACCGCAAAAAGGCGGCCATTAGTGAGTGCGCCATTGTCCTTGACGTCAAAGGCCCGGATGTGACCCATGGAGGAGTCGTCTACATAGAGGATGGATTCATCGGGGGAGAAAGCAAGGCCGTTTGGACCCTCGAAGGTGGCGTCAAGCAGGGAGAGATCTCCGTTGGGCTCTATGCGGAAGATCCCGTTGAAGTCAAGCTCTTTGGAGAGCCCAGTTCTACGGAGGCCGTAAGCAGGGTCGGTGAAGTATACACCACCGTCTGACTTGACCACGATGTCGTTAGGGCTGTTGATCCTTCTTCCCTTATACTTTTCAGCCAAGGTGATCACCTCACCATCAGCCTCTGTTCGGGAGACACGGCAGGAGAGCTCACAGGCTAGTAGGCGACCCTGGAGGTCTAGGGTGAGGCCATTGGATGGGCCACTGGGATTTCGGAAAACTTCATGTTTTCCGGTTCCTGGGTTCCACTTGTAGATAGTGTCTGCGGGGATGTCGGAGAAGAGCAGGTGTCCTTCGGGTACCCAAATGGGGCCCTCCGTGAACTGGAAACTTTCCGCTATCTTTTCTATGGGCTCGTCGCCGATGATAGCACCGAGCGTTCCCTTGTCCCCCATCTCATCGATCATAGTTCAATCCTCCGTTGTCTACTCGATCGGGTTACATAAAACGTTGAACATTTTGTGCGGTTTCAAGGGTTGGATGACCTACCTTAGGGCTGTTGGGGATATCGTGGTTCTCAGCATTGGGTTAGTTTTGTGGCGCGTATAGTTTGATCAGTTGCAATTGGGCTTAGTAACGCTTTCTTCCCCGAGGTATCTTCTTCTTCCTAGGGGCCCAATAGTCGCAGGCAGTCCTCCTTGCTGCGAGGACTTTGCGATGTTTGGCGCAGTAGAATGTCTTCCGGGAGTATTTTCGGCATCCTTCACATGTCCTTTTTCTCGGGAATCCACGATATACTCCAGTTCGGCCGCGCGGCCTGCTTATGGTGTTATCCTCCGGTTTTTATTATTTGTTTGTTGGCGGGTTCTCTCGTAGAGAGTGACCGCAGTGGCTGCGCTAACATTTAGAGTGGTGATAGCACCGTACATGGGTATCCTCGCTAGGCTATGGCACTGGTTCTGGAGGGTGGAGTTAAGTCCCTGGTCTTCGCCGCCGAGGATGATGGCGACAGAGCCAGTGAGTCGAGTGTCATAGTACCTAGTGGTGGCGGTTGGGTCGATGCCAATAAGGGTGACCCCCTCTTGTCTAAGGAGCTTGGCCGCCCGGTAGAGGCTGTCCCTGATGAGGGGGACGTGGAGGGCGCCTCCCATGGAGGCTCGGAGGACCGCGGGAGTGAGGCCGACGCTCTCCTTTTTGGGGATAATGACGGTGTCGACTCCAGTGGCCTCAGCGGTCCTGAGGATGGAGCCCAAGTTCATAGGGTCCTGGACCCTGTCAAGGAGGAGGATGGTGACGTCTCCTTGGTTACTCATGAGGATGTCCTTAAGGGAGCGAACGGGGGGGAGCTGGATGAGCGTGATGATCCCCTGATGACGACCCGTCTGGGTGAGGGTATCAAGGCGCCTCTTGGGAACGATTTCTGTGGGGATGTCCCGCTTCCCGGCGATGAGGATGATCTCCTGTATCTTTGGGTGCTTTTCGGTGCCCCTGGCCACAAGGATCCTCTCTGGTTTAGTGATCTTGAGGGCTTCTTTAACGGGGTTACGTCCTTCAACTTGTAACATTGGGGAACTCGTGGTGGAAAGATGGTATCAGGGGTTATTAGGGGTGTCTGATCCGGTTGACATAGGCCCCGCCATCTTATTTTTTTTGTAGGAGTATATGGTGTTATGACGAGCGCGCGTCTTTTCGCGCGTCTAGGATCAGATTTCTTTATATCTGCTCATTAATTGGAACGTATGTGCCAAATTTTAAGGTGGGAACGAAATCCCCTGATTTCACGTTGAAGGATCAGGACGGCAACCCCATATCGTTGAGCGATTACAAGGGAAAAAGCAACGTGGTACTGTTTTTC
>PBSW01000023.1 GCA_002726865.1 Candidatus Bathyarchaeota archaeon | reverse complement strand
AGTCCGAGATCGGAGAACCCAAGCTGGCTTCTACTTATCCTTATATTACAGAGGAGCTAGGGAATGCCGTCAACTTCGCCGTCATGGCTACTAACCCGGGTGAAGCTGATGAGACCGTCGAGTTCTCTATTGATGCTCCCGAGGGCTGGGAGACGAGTTTTATCACGGGGAGCGGCATGGAGGTCCTTAGTTTGTTTCTTGAATCTGGTGACTCGGAGGCTCTTAGTTTTGAGGTGCAGCCTTCTCCTACAGCTGATGTAGGCGTGTATGAGTTGGAGATCCTAATGGTCTCGGATAACGGGGTAATCTGGGACTCTCTGGTGTTGAAGGTAAGTCTCAAGGAGTCCGAGGGTGAGGTGGATCTCCTGAGCTCATTCACCGATGTTACTGTAGACGCCGGAACTGTTATCCACTACGCGCTAACAATTCGGAACAAAGGAGACATTGATGACCTGTTTATACTTACGGTTCTCTCTGCTCCTGAGACCTGGGATGCTGTCTTTATGTCAGAGACTGTCGAGGTTTCTAGTCTTTTAATATCAGCCGGATCGTATTCAAACCTTGTCTTCGAGGTGATCTCCCCCGATGATTACGAGCCTGGAAGCTACTCTCTCATGGTACTCGTGGAGTCCGAAGGAGGGAGCGTAGGAGACACCCTCTCATTGGGGGTCGAACTGAAGGAGTCCTTCAGCGACATCGAGATTTTGAGCACCTTCACGGATGTCACAGTTGAAGCGGGGAACACCATCACATATCCCTTACAAGTCGAAAACAACGGAGATAACGACGACCAGCTCACTATGAATGTCGTCTCAGCTCCAGACAACTGGGACGCCGTCTTCATGTCGGGGAGCATCGAGGTATCCAGTTTCTACCTCCCAGTGGATGACTTTGAGCATCTAAACCTAGTCGTGGAGCCTCCGAGCAACACAGAGACCGGCGATTATGCTCTGGTGATTCAAGCTGAGTCGGCAGAGGGGGCACTGTCTGAGAAGATCGAACTCAAAGCCACTGTTGTGGGCTCCCACGATGTTGAACTCGAGCTCTCAACGCTCTTCACCACAATAACCATTGGAGACTCTGTAGAGTTCAATGTTGAGGTCACCAACGCTGGGCTTTCCCCCTTGACGTTCCTCCACCTTGAGACGACTGTCCCCGCGGATTGGGACGTCACGGTTTCTCCTTCACAACTAGCATCTCTGGCCCCAATGACATCGGCGATATTCACCTTATCGGCGGAGACGCCTTCGGACACCGTTGCGGGGGACTATATTGTCACTGTGCAGGCCTTAAGTGACCAAGCGGAATCCGAGGAGGCCGACCTCAGACTAACCGCGCAGGCATCAACTTCGTGGGGCTTCTTAGGGCTTGGGCTTGCAATAATAGCTGTAATCGGTCTCGCGATTGTGTTCACGAGATTCAAGAGGAGATAGACGAAATGGTTGAAAATGTGATAGAGACATTCGATCTGACAAAAAGATACGGCGACTTCACAGCTGTTGAATCCTTAGATATGGCTGTGCAGAAAGGAGAGATATTCGGCTTCCTAGGCCCCAACGGGGCCGGGAAAACGACCACGATCCTTATGCTCATGGGTCTTTCTGTGCCTACCTCGGGGAAGGCTACCGTGGCGGGGTACGACATAATCGATAATTCTAGGGAAATAAGGAGTGTCGCCAGTGTTCTCCCAGAATATAGCAGCCTATATGGTGAGCTCACGGCCGCCCAGAACCTTGAGTACGTCGGGAAGCTCAATGACCTAACGAAAGATATACGTGAAGAGAGGATCGGCGAGATGCTAAAGATCGTAGGGATGTCTGATTGGGCAGACGAAAAATATGAAAAATTCTCAAGGGGGATGAAGCAACGAGTCGGGATAGCCGCGACACTAGTCAAGCAGCCTAAACTCGTCTTTCTGGATGAGCCCACCTTGGGCCTGGATCCAGTAGCCACCAAAGAGGTACGGGAGCTAATAATCCGTTTAAACAAGGAGCAGGGACTCACAGTCGTGCTAACTTCCCATATGCTCAACGAGGTTCAGATGACATGCGACCGTGTTGGTATCATTAACAAAGGGAAGCTCATAGTGATGGAGACTCTAGAGAACCTAACAAATGATATGATTGGGAGCGAGGAGAGGAACATCGAGTTCATGCTCTCTGAGGTGCCTCATGGACTTGTCAGGAACTTGGAGGCCGTTGAGGGAGTCAAGTCGGTGACTCAGAAAAGTAATCGGCTCTTTGTTTATGGGGGCGTTGAAAGCGACTACAAAGTATCCAAGACGATAACAGACAACGGCGCCGTGATTCTTATGATGAAACCCAAAGAGTACTCCATGGAAGAGATCTTTATGAAGTACTACGAGGAGGGCTGAAAATGGCGGGCACCTTCACTGTAGCCGCGAAAGAACTCAGGGACCAGTTTGGGAGCAAGCGATTCCTCATCCTGTTCGCCTTGGTCCTGCTCCTTTCTATACTCACTGCATATCAAGGCGTAGATTTCATCAGAGACAACGAAGCCGCCGGATTCGTCAATATATTCTCAGGAAGTCAGTTTGGATTTTCATTCATCCAGATCATGGTCTTCGCCGGCCCCCTGCTGGGTCTCGCCCTTGGCTTCGATGCCATTAACAAAGAGCGAGCTAACGGTACACTCTCAATACTCCTAGGGCAGCCAATCTTTAGAGACTCAGTGATCAACGGTAAATTCATCGCTGGAGCCGCAGCCTTGTTGACCATTTCGGTGGGCACCATCGTCATACTTTCAGGCTTGGCGATTCCCATGCTCGGGTTCGGGCCCACCGGTGCTGATGCTTTAAAGATATTAGTTCTCTCGCTGCTGACCATAGTATACCTGGTTTTCTGGTTGACCTTGGGTATCCTCTACTCGGTGTTAGCTAAAAAGACTTCAACGTCAATAATGGCATCTATCGCTACCTGGCTCATCTTCTCCATCGTGCTCAGTGTACTCGCATCTGCCATTGCAGGCATGATAGTGCCCCTTCCGGGAAGGGATCTCACGATGGGAGGACAGGGAGGACAGGGAAGGCTCAGGATATCCCCTGAGTTCAGGGAGATGATGCAGAAGAGACAGGTGGTACGATCTACCATCCAGAAATTGTCGCCGACGAACCTTTACGCTGAGGCTGCATCGGATATTCTGGGCGTTACCGGGGGTTTCATGCATGGCATGGGCTTCCAAGAGTTTCGGAGGACACTTACGCTGACCGAGGCTCTCGTGGCCAACTGGGCTAACATCGCGACCCTCGTGGTGGGCATAGTCATCTGCTTCGCCATCTCCTACATGAGATTCCTACGGTCCGAGATACGTCCAGGGGATTAACGCTCGTGAGAACTACTATGAGTGATTGATCTGGCCGGAACATTCACCGTAGCTGCCAAAGAACTCAGGGACCAGTTGGGAAGCAAGCGATTCCTCATCCTGTTCGGTCTAGTTCTACTGCTATCGACTCTCTCAGCTTATCAGGGCGTAGATTTCATTCGGGACTATGAGGAGATGGGATTCCTAAACATCTTCTTGGGGACTAAATTCGACTTCTCTTTCCTTGAGATCATGGTATTCTTTTGGCCCTTTCTTGGACTGGCCTTAAGCTTTGACGCAATCAATAAGGAGCGTTCTAGCGGAACGCTATCAGTACTTTTTGGACAGCCTATCTTCAGAGACTCTGTAATCAATGGCAAATTTATCGCTGGTGCAACTGCTCTTGCCACCATGACCTTAGGCACAATCTTGATAGTATCCGGAATTGCCATTCCAATGCTTGGATTTGGGCCAACTGGCGTGGAAATCTCCAAGATCCTAATCTTTACGATGCTTACAATGATCTATCTGTTTTTCTGGCTGAGTCTAGGCCTTTTCTATTCCGTCTTTACTAAGAAGCCGCCCATTTCGTTAATATCTTCTATTGCGACATGGCTGGTCTTCGTATTTGTGATCAGTATCTTTGCATCCGTAATTAGCAGTATAATAGTGCCACTCCCTGGAGGTGGTTTTCGAAGAATCTCGGGAGAGGAACTCAAGACATCACAAGAATTCGAGGAAACGGAGAAACAGAGGTATTTAATTCAATCAAGAATAGAGAAAATATCACCGACAAACCTGTATGAGAATACTGCATCTGACCTTTTGAGTTATGGCTACGATAAGTTTAAGAGGGTGCGGAGTCTGTCTGAGGTTCTCGTAGCCAACTGGGCTAACATCGCGACCCTTGTAGTTGGCATAGGTATTTGCTTCTCCGCTTCCTACACGAAGTTTTTGAGGTTTGAGGTCAGACCTGGAGGTTGATCAAGAACCCTCTTTTTTACTTACACATGCGTATACGAGCCCGAACAGAAGCCTCTTAACAGATATTAATTACTTCCATTTTTTTCATATTCTATTTTGGATTGAAAAGTCTTTACAACAAAACGGAGAAACCATCGTTGGGTCTCACAAGTCTTTTCAGAGTCAGGAAAAGAGTAAACACGTTGCATAAGGAGATTGATATGGTCAAACTTGTGATGATAGGAGCTGGGAGCCACGTTTTCACCGCGAAACTTGTGGGGGACTTCCTCTCCTGGCCGGAGCTCAGGGACGGCACAATTGTCCTAGTTGATATCGACGAGGAGCGCCTTGACCTCATAAAGGCGCATACCATGAAATTAGTGGGCCAAAATGACTTTAAGACAGATGTGGAGTCCACCTCGGACAGGAGGAAGGCCCTGGAGGGCGCCGATTATATCATCCTCTCTATTAGAGTGGGTGGATTAGAGACAACCAGGCTTGACATCAGCATTCCTGCAAAATACGGCATTTACCAGGGGATCGGGGACACTGTTGGACCTGGGGGAGTCTTTTATGGTCTCCGCCACATCCCCATCATCCTCGAGATCTGCAGGGACATTGAGGAGGTCTGTCCTGATGCTCTCCTTTTCAACTACACCAATCCTATGGCGATGATCACTTGGGCTATCAAAGACTATACCCGGGTTAGGAACATTGGACTTTGTCACAGCGTCCAGAACACATCCAAGGAGCTCGCCGCCTACCTAGGGGCCCCCTTGAGGAGATCACCTATAGGGTTGCAGGGATCAACCATATGTCCTGGTTCTTGGATTTCGAGTGGAATGGCAAGGACGCCTATCCCTCCTCAGGGAGAAGTTCACGGACCCTGAGGTCTATGATAGACCTGATGCCCACTGGGCAGGCTACGATGTCACCCGGATAGAGATATTCAAGGCCTTTGGCTACTTCGTCACGGATTCTAGCCAGCATATGTCAGAGTACGTCCCATATTTCAGGAAACGCCTCGACCTCCTAAAGAGGTTTAAGCTCGACTATCGTCTCGACACTTTAAATGACTTCACTGTTAGCAGGATTAAGGCAGAGGAGATTATGAGGAGGACCCTGGAGCGGGGGGAGGTGATCCCCCTTAGGAGGACAACAGAGTACTGCACCCATATCATTCATAGCATCGAAACGGGGATCCCCCGGAGGGTGAATGCTAATGTCAGTAACACGGGGCTCATCACCAACCTCCCTGGGAACTGTATTGTGGAGGTCCCTTGCCTTGTAGACGAGACGGGAATCCAACCCATTTTCGTCGTGGATCTGCCTCCCCAGTGCGCCGCCCTAAATAGGACTAAATATAAGCGTCCAGGAGTTAGGGGCCTTAGCAGCCGTAAAGAAGGACAAGGAACTGGCGTTCCAGGCTATCCTTCTCGACCCCCTTACTAGTTCCACGCTCACCATCGACGAAACCCTTAGGATGGTTGATGAGATGTTCGAGGCCGAGGCCCTTTTTCTCCCAGGTTACGAGTGAACTCACCATTTAGGGTCAACATGAAGTTGGATTCCTCAGAATCCCAAGGGCTAATCTATCTCTGATATATCGGGGATCTACATTGGACCTGTAATAAGCACTATATAGATCCCGAAAGGTTATCTCTGGTATTATTCACGCCTAAGCTGAAAGCGCCAATCGCGCACGAGCTATAGTTTATTTATGGAGTTCCGATCTTTATGTCGAAAACAGGTTTGGAGATGGGATGGTTATACAAATGAAGACTGGGATTCGTCAGTCCCCTGATTGGGTCCGTACCAGTACTGCCGCAGTAATGACTATGGGAATAGCCCCAGGGAGGTTCCTCAACGATGCGAAGCTTCACTGCCTCAACTTGCTTCTCACATACGACGAGGGCTGCTCAGCAAGATGCGCTTATTGTGGCCTCTCTAGGAGCAGGGACTCGAAGACGCCCTGGGCCGATAACAGCTTCATCAGGGTCGAGTGGCCTACAGTCGCTGTTGATGAAGTCGTCTCCAAGATCAGGGACGGAGACTGCCCTGCTGTCGAGAGGGTTTGTGTCTCCATGGTTACCAATCCCCGAGCCTTCAATGATACCCTCACAGTCGTGGCTAGGATCAGCCCTGTGATGGAGAGGGTCTCGGCGTTGATCACTCCCACCATCATCGACAGGGACTGGCTCGTAGATCTCAAGGAGGCCGGGGCTGACATGGTGGGCATCGCCGTGGACGCCGCGACCGAGGAGATCTTCGACGAGACTAGGGGCAGAGGCGTGCGGGGGCCTCACAGGTGGGATAGATATTGGGAGTCGGTCTCGGAGTCTGTAGAGGTCTTTGGCATCATGAATGCTGGAGTCCATCTCATTGTAGGCATTGGGGAGACCGAGAGGGAGATGATCGAGACGATCCAAAGGGTCCATGATATGGGGGCCTTCACCCACCTCTTCTCATTCTTTCCCGAGGTGGGATCCTTGATGCAGAACAGCCATCAGCCCCCAATAGAACAATATAGGAGAGTTCAGCTCGCGAGATATCTTATTGATAACGGCTCCGCCGGGGCTTGTGAGATGACTTTTGACCACGACGGCAGACTCAATGACTATGGTATCAAGGAGACCGCCCTGGATAAGATCATATCCCAGGGTTACCCTTTTATGACCTCAGGGTGCCACGGGAAGACTCTCATGAATGCCTGTAATAGACCCTTCGGAAATTGCACCCCCCTTCAGGCTCTCCAGGGGCAGATGCGGAACTTTCCATACAAACCTCGAATCAACGATATCAAGATCGTGAGGGCCCAGATGGGGATACAAAGTGGTTTAGTCTCCTCAGAGAACAGCTAACGGTGGCAGAAATCTCATGATCAACGAATCCCTAAACCGATGTTTTGAACTCCCCTTCGATGAGCTCTACCCCCTGTTTGATGATGCATACCGAATTTCGAGGGTACGGTTTTCAGATCAGATTTTCTTCTACGCCCCGGGGTTTATCCACTACGACACACCCTTCTATAGGGCGGTGAACAAATGGCGATTTCCAAGCGTTTCGGTGACCGGTACCGGTTGCCAGCTCCAGTGCGAGCACTGTAAGGGGAAGCTCCTAGAGACCATGATTCCGGCTACCACCCCTGAGATGCTTAGGGAGGTTTGCACCAGGATAATGGATAAGGGGGGGAAGGGTCTTCTTGTAAGCGGGGGGGCAACAAGCGATGGCGGGGTCCCCTTACAGAAATTCGTACCGGCTATGGGATGGGCAAAAGAAGAGCTGGGTTTAGACATTGTCGTACATACCGGTTTGGTTGAGCCCGTTCTTGCCGAAGCCCTCGCAGATATTAACATAGACGCCGTGATGCTTGACATCATTGGATCCGAGAAGACCATTAGTAGAATCTACCATATGGATCTAACCGTCGAGGCTTATGACCAATCTCTCTATATCCTCGAGGAACACGACATTCCGATAGTTCCCCACGTTGTTGTAGGGCTCCACTATGGGAGGCTGGAAGGTGAGAGGAGAGCCTTGGAGATTCTCTCCGGGCACAATCTGGCCGCAGTTGTGGTCGTGGCCTTCATGCCGTTAGAGGGGACACCAATGGATGACATTACCCCGAGCTCCCCCGAAGAGATCACTAGGGTCGTTCTCGCCTCGAGGCTTGCCATGCCTGAGATCCCTATAATCCTAGGCTGCGCTAGGCCTAGAGGAGAACACAAGGCCCGTACCGATGTTCTTGCCATTAAAGCCGGGGTGAATGGTATAGCTTACCCCAGCGAAAAGGGCTACAACCACGCAAGAGAAAGGGGGCTAGGGATCCGATTCTCCGACGAATGCTGCTCCCTCCTTTTCAGGGACATAATGGCCTCCATCGGAGGGCATTGAACTTGACTAATCATGGACCTCAGGAATGGAGGCTTCTGGATACGGGGCCCCGGAACGCCGCAGAGAACATGGCCCTAGATGAGGCAATTCTTCAGGCTAGGGCCCAGGGGCTGGCGCCCAACACAATTAGGTTTCTGGAGTTTGACCCTGCAGCTGTCCTCGTGGGTTTCCACCAGTCAGTGGAGCAGGAGGTGAGAGCGGAGTTTTGCCTCGATAACGGAATTGACATCAATAGGAGGATCACCGGGGGAGGCTCTATCTACTTCGGCTCCCGGACCCTAGGCTGGGAGATCATCGCCTCCAAGTCGGATCTTGCGACGAAGATACCCTCCTTCGCCGGACAAGGGACCTTCGAGAACCTCTGCAGGGGAGTCGTGAAAGCCTTAAGCTCTCTGGGAGTAGAGGCTGTGTACCGCCCCAAGAACGATATCGAAGTCGGGGGGAGGAAGATATCCGGGACCGGGGGGACTGAGAGGGAAGGGGCCTTCCTATTCCAGGGGACATTGCTGGTGGATTTCGATGTCGATACGATGCTCAGGGTCCTGAGGATCCCTGTGATGAAGCTTAAGGACAAGGAGATCGACTCGGTAAAGGAGAGAGTAACATGCCTCCGATGGGAGCTGGGATACGCCCCGTCTGCAGAGGAAATTAAGGCAGCCCTCATAAGGGGGTTTGAGGAGACCTTCAACCTCATTCTTATCCCAGGGCTTTTAACGGGGGCCGAGAGCAGATTACTGGCTCAAAACCTCACCTTCTATGGATCTACTGATTGGATCCACTCACAACGGCGTCCCCTTAAGGGCGTCGCTGAGGTGAAATCCGTTGCAAAGACCCCTGGTGGTCTCATTAGAGTTTCTCTTTCCTTGGACCGACCAGCGGGGTTGATCAAAACCTCCCTTATTACAGGGGATTTTTTTGTGTTTCCCTCTAGGGCAGTCATGGATCTAGAGGCGAGGCTCAAGAATACCTTGAGCAGGGAGGAGGATATCCGAGAGGTGGTGCACGGCTTCTTCGATGAAACCGGGTCCAAGATTCTTGGGGTCTCCCCCGGGGATCTCGTTGCGCTAATTATGGAGGCTCTAGAAAAGACGAGGTATGAGTCTCTAGGAATTAGCCTCCCGGAGGCGAATCATCTTAACATGGTAAACGGGCTGGGCCCCCTTCCCTTCTTGGAGGGATGCGACACAGTTTTACTCCCATACTGTGCTAAGCTCCCGTCCTGCGAATACAGGTTCTCCGATGGGTGCACCGACTGTGGGTTATGCTCCTACGGGGAGGCTCACAGGCTCGTGGAAGAGGCGGGGATGAAACCTGTCACTATCCTCAACTTTGAGCACCTTATGGAGACCCTTCAGGGGCTCCGGGAGAGGGGCACCAAGAGCTACCTTGGGTGTTGCTGCGAAGGGTTCTACTGGAAGCATCAGGATGACTTTAAGGCAGCGAGCATCCAGGGTGTCCTAATAGACATTGATGACCATACCTGCTACGACCTCGGGAAAGAGCAGGAGGCCCTCGCAGGCAGCTTCGAGAGCCAGACTGATCTCAAGACTGAACTCCTGGCCAAACTCCTTATGAACGCAGCGGGAAGAAGGGGAGGTCATGCCTGACCACGATGTCATCGTTGTGGGAGGAGGTCCAGCTGGAGCTTCGGCTGCTATCACGTGCGCGAGGAAGGGGCTGGATACCCTATTGGTGGAACGGGGCGGGACATACCGACACAAGCCGTGCGGAGGCATCCTACCTGGTGTCTGCATCGATCTGATCACTGAACACCTCGGTGTTGATGTCCCTAATGAGGTCTACTCTCAGCCCAGGAATCTAGGTCTCTTCTATGTACCCCCTAGCGGCAGAGGTAATGGAGGAAAGGTCCAAGGCTACAAGCTCATCAGTGTCTACAGGGACATTCTTGACAAGACCTTACGCGATGCCGCTATGGAATTAGGTGTTGAGGTGCTTCTTTGGACCTCTCTGACTGATTTCAAGGATAAAGGCGAAGTCGAGGCTACATTGGCTGAGTCGAATGGTGCAACCAAGAAGGTTACGGCGAGGACATTAGTGGGTGCTGATGGCGTGAACTCCCAGGTGAGGTGGCAGATCTACGGGTCTGAGGAAAGGAAGCTCTATGTCTACCAGGAACACGTGGAGGCCCATGGAGATATCGGGGACAACTTCTACGCCTTCTTCAAGAGTACTGTCTCCCCCTCCTATGGATATGTGTTGCCCAGGGACGACTTTCTTATCATGGGTGTAGGTGTGCTAGCTGAGAGCCTGGGAGCCAATCCTGATCCTTTAGCTTCCCTCAAAATCTGGTTGTCTCAAGAGTTCGGGTATAAGGAAGAGAAGGTGAAGACCCAAGAGGTCTGGCCAATCCCATATGGATTTTTCCGGATAGGTCGTGGGTCAGTCCTCCTTGTAGGGGATGCTGCGGGGCTCTGCAACCCTATGTCGGGTGAGGGGATCAGGTGGTCTGTGGAAAGCGGTATTGCTGCGGGGGAGGCTATTGCCACCGCAATGCTTGATGGGAGATCACCTGATGAGATTTATGGCGAGGAGATCCGGCAGATCCAGCGAGTCTTGAGGAGGATCTATGAATTCACAAAGAGCCTATCGGATGAGAGGAGGGAGATCTTCGTGAAAAATGAGCTCAGGCGCTTGAGTCTCGTACGATAACCGCTTTATTCAGGTATTCTTGCTCATGGATCCCTAAGAGAAGCTATACATATCTCCGTTCGTGAAATTTTCACATCGTGGCAGACCTCAACGGCCTCATCTTCGATTTTACAAGATTCTACATCCTCATCATCCTCTAAGCGGGTCCTACCCATGGTTACGGTATCATAAGGAAGTTCCAAAGAAGGGTGGGAAAAAAGATCAGCCCGGTCTCGTCTAACCCTTCCGCCAGCACCTCGCGGAGAATGGTCTAGCCGACCAGAACATCGAGATGGTGGGGAAGAAGGAACGGAAGGTTCATTATCTCACCGAGGATGGGCGGGTCTTACCCAAAAGCTCTTTCAACGCTTTTTTCAACTCGTCTCCATTGCCTTAAAACCAAGCCTCAATATATGCACTCATTGCGCCTGTAAGATCTATGAGGGGGGCCATCGGGAGGATATCACCGGGGAAGAGACCGTTTTCTACTGCTCTCCCTATGCTGCATCGTTTAAACGAGAACTCGTCAAATAGGCCTAGAAACTAATAATTCTAGGCCATCTACTGGTGAAAAAAAAGTTCCGGATAGCTCAAACCTTTTAACGCGCGGGCCTCGCCATCGTGGAAGTGCCCACGTTATTATCACTATCTGTTGGGTAACCTAACTGTTCTCGATTTCAGTGTATCAACTACATTCTCCACAGGGATTTCCTCCTTTGGTGGGGTCACAGGCATCACGTTCGTTGCGCTGGTCCTCGGATAAAGATCTAATAGAAATCCCAAGGCGTATTACTAAGTTTTATTCGAGACCGAGTAGAGAAGCTAGCATTTAAGGGAGTTAAGCGAGAAGTTGATCTCAGGTTCCACAAGCAGAAACCTTAGCCTCATGATCGCTACTGTTATCGGAGTTTCTATCCTCAGCGGTGGCTGGTTCCTGATGCAGATCCAGAGAGAGAGGATGGACTTTTCGATCCCAGATATCAACGGGAATACCGTGACTCTCAGCGACTACAGCGGAGAGGTTGTGCTCATCGACTTCATGGCAACTTGGTGTGGTCCATGCCGGGCCTCCATGCCTAGTCTAGTCTCTCTCCATGAGGAGATAGGGGACCATTTTGTTATAATCTCGATATCCGTTGATCCGGCATACGACACTATTCAAGTCCTAGAAGATTGGTCCGAGACCTTTGGGGCAACATGGATCCACGCTAGAGACCTCTCCGACCCCCCTGTGACTCAACAGTTCAAGATCTCTAGTATCCCCACATTCGTCATCATTGACCGAGAGGGGGAGATAAGATACAAGCACGGCCCTGTCCCCCCTCTGAAACTAAAAACCGAAATATTATCTCTTATCAACGAGTAGAAAATAGGATGGCATTCCAACTCTCGGGGCTGGTCTTCGCTTTCTCCGCCGGCGTCTTCTCCCTCTTCTCTCCATGCAGTTATGCTCTTCTCCCCGGATATGTTTCCTACTACCTGGGTGCTGAGTTCGGGGTCGTGAAGGCCCTCACCGGGGGCCTCGCATGTACTTTGGGGCTCATTACTGTTTTCGCCGTTGTAGGAGGACTTGCCTCGAGCCTCGGGGAACTCGTCCCCCAGATCATACCACAGTTGGACATCGTAGCCGGAATCATCATCATTATAATGGGGCTAAGGAACCTCTTAGACCTCAAGATGCCATTCATCTACCCTGACATCATGCCATCCGTGAAGCAGGGATTTCTAGGCCTATACATCTTTGGCATAGTCTATGGGCTTGTAGGGGTGGGATGCTCCGCCCCCATCTTCGTCAGCGTTCTCTTCTACTCCATGTCCAAGGGGATCTTCTATGGGGTCCTCAGCTTCATCACCTACGCCTTGGGTATGGGGGTACCTCTAATCGTAACCACGGTCCTCCTCTCCCAGGCTAGGGATTATCTAATTCAGAGGATTAACATGGCCACGGAGAGGATCCAGCGATCCAGTGGAGCGGTCCTCATCATAGTGGGGCTCTACCTTATCTACTTCTACTATGCCACCTATCTTTGAGCGTTTGGTCAAGGATTATTAATATCTAAATGGAATCAGTGATCAGTATCTACACTTTAATTGAGGACGGAATCATGTACGACGTATTGGAATTAGAGCTCAAAGAGGCAAAGGCTGCGAGCAAGATACCCTCTGACATCTTCGTAGTCAAGAACACAGATGGCAAAGATGGGGGATTCAAGAGACTTATAGACCTAATGGGGGAGAAAGGCATTGATTTCTACGGAATGGTGCAATCTGACTCTATAGTCCTCCTCAAGGTCAATTCCCAATGGGACCAACGGGGTGGCACTAACACAGACCTCGTTAAGGCGATTATTGAAGCCATCGTTTCGCATCCTGATGGTTTCACTGGGGAGGTGGTCATCGCCGACAACGGTCAGGCCCAGTATGGCTCGACGCGCCACGGGGGGAGCTTTGATTATGAGGTGAATAACGCCGAGGACAGGGCCCAGTCAAACCGTGTCGTCGCCGAGTCCTTCCCAGGATACAGGGTCTCCACATATCTTTGGGATGAGATAACCTCGAACGAGGTGGGGGAATACTCGGAGGGAGATGATTGTGACGGCTATGTAATCCAGAGCTTCGCTGACTCAATCACGGGGATCAGGGTCTCCTACCCTAAGTTTAAGACGGCTCACGGCACTTTGACCAGCTTCAAGGAGGGGGTTTGGGACCCAGAGACCAAGACCTACGACTCCAATAGGCTGAAACTCATCAACGTTCCCGTGCTCAAGGCCCACTTTATCTATGGTGTTACTGGTTGTGTCAAGCACTACATGGGAGTAGTGAGCGACAAGCTACAGGGTGGTGGCGCCCACAGGAGCGTTCGGACCGGAGGAATGGGGATCCAGATCGCCCGGACCCGGGCCCCCGACCTCAACGTTCTTGACGCTATCTGGGTCAACTCTACCCCCGGGAAGGGGCCCCGGTGCAACGACGACGACGCAACGAGACTCAACATTATCATGGCTAGCACCGATCCGTGCGCCATGGATGCCTGGGCTACTCGGAACGTTCTGATGCAAGCCGCGAGGCTTCAGGGACACGAGGAACTTTCCAAGCTCGACCTTAGTAATGATGATCCCGAATCCCACGGAAAGTGGTTAAGACTTTCCGCTGAGAAGCTAAGGGAGGCGGGTCACAATGCGGTTCTTGATAAGGAAAAAATGAACGTCTATATCACGTGAGCCTCAGCTGAGGCGCTTTCTCTTCCTTCCATGGTTCTAAGCTGCCTCTTCGCCAGCGTAGGCCCAACTGATGAGACAAAGATAATAGTCAACAAGACGATGGGATAGGCAAAGTTCTTGTAGATATCGAGGTCAAGGTGTTGCCCCATGGGATCCAGGAGCCCTGGTAGCTCACTTAAAACCAGGGCTGAGGTCCCTTGGAGATAGATCACTCTGCTTAACACCCTCTCCCCCACGGTGAAGTTGAGGAGGCTCCCCACTCCTGAGGCCACCATGTAACGTACGCAAAGCATCAGAGTAACAATCCCTAGGGCCACCAGAGAGTACTCTAGGCTCAGCTCCACTGTGAGCCCGAGGTAAACGAAGAAGAAGGCCTTGATCAGGAATGTAATTTCCATATTAAACTCTCGGATCCTTTTCTTATTGATCCTGACCTTACGGTTGGATCCTATCTTTCGGGAGATGTATCGATAATTGGTGATAGTTAGCCCAAAGGCGAGGGCTGTTATTGGGCCTCCTCCGGTGCCCGCGATCGATTCAGAGGCGATATAGATAGGGAAAAGGGCCGCTACTGTCATCATATAGTTGAAGGGCCTGCCCCAGAGGAAGTTGAGGACTTCCGCCCACAGCAGCCCTACTATAAGGCCGAAGAGGATCGAGACCGTGAATGTGAACACAATGTCCTTGAACCCATCCTCAAGGCTGAGCCCAGGGGACATTATCATTCGGATAAGAGTGACGCAGGCCACCACCTTAATAGGGTCGCTGATAGTCGATTCTAATTTCAGGACGATCCCTTCATCCTCAATGAATGGGATCAGCGTCTTGAGCTGGTCTAGGATCCCCGTTACGGAGATACCTCCGAGTCCCCCTATCATCGCCCCCAACAGTAAACCTTCTAGAAGCTTGAAATGTTGGGGGAAGAGGAAGCTCACAGAGAAACCTATGATAAAGGTGACGGCGAGGAATGTGGTCATGGAGAGGATTAGGGCTTTAACCGCTGTCCTCATCACTGATGAAATGTCGACGTTGATTCCCGTATCAAAACTAAAGATAGAGACCGTGACTAAGATTAACAGGGGAAAGATCGACATGAAAGTCCCGATCTCAAAAAAGCCCAGTACCGGACCTATGAGATAGCCAAATCCAAGGAGCCAGACGATATCGGGAATCCGGGTCTTTGCGTAGAAAAGGTTGCTGATGTAGCTTAAAAAGAGGGTCGCGGAGATAAGTATAAGGAAGCTCTGAACGAAACTCTGGGTTACCATACTGCCTCACAATTTACTCCCATTTAAGACTCTGATACACGAATCAGGATTAATTCGATATTTAGCATCTGGAAGAGTCAGTGTAAAAAGGTTACTTGACCGAGAAAGATAGTTTATCGACCCGTTTTTCCAACTATCACAAAGGAAAACTATTTTCTTTGATATCAACCTGAACGGAAAATACAAAGATGGAATTACATGGGACATGATATCTGGTCCCAAGGGGCGTCCTCTAACATCTTCCATGTACTCGTTTTCGACGCCATTTTCATCTTCCAGGCGCGTGTGTGGAAATATCAGTCAGAAAATGGCTAAAGGGCACTGAACAAGTTTCTCTTCTGTTTCCAAGGCCTATGTTGCTTGCTGGTCTTGCACCAACGGCTTAATCTTAGATGTTATCGGCTTTATCATGTATCGGTAAAAACAGAGATACGATAACCACGTATAGATAAAAGTACTAGGCTCTACAATGTTTCGAACGGCCACGAATGAAGATGATTTAATTTCCGTTATCCTTTATTCATCGAGTAATTGGGGAATCAGGACCTCGACGATATAGTGAGTCATAGCGGGAGGCCTGATGACTGAGTTTGTGGTCTCAATAAACTTGTCAACACTTTCGCTCTCTATGATCCAAGTAAAGTTAAACTTTTGACCCATTGGTCCATAAAGGCCCTTAAAGATCATACCGTGCTTCCTGCAAGCTTCCTTGAATTGATTGTTCCATCTCCTAAGCTCCTTGCCGGAGGAGTTCCAGTCAAAAAAGACAAGAATTATCATTCAGCACGAAACAAACGCTGAGAAGTAAATACTTTTCGTTTTTGATCCATAATCTCACGAGTATCAGCCCTCTTCAGCTATGACGAGGGTCCTAGCAGTAATGAGGAGTAGGGGTATATTATGAGGAACACGTTCACGAACCTGTAAAACAATAATTGGGGCAGCGGGAACGAGTTCTCGAGTGAGAGTCAACTTTGTGGGCAATTGACTTAGGAAATTTCAAACTATAGCCTGGAACATATGCGTCGGTCCCAAGTGATATCCCCTACAGGACCCAAAGTGAAGAAAGGTCCACTCGCCTTTGAGGTCTTCTTACCTAAGATGTTCAAAGCGAGTGTTAATCACAGTTAGGTTTTTTTCATTAACTAAATGGCGAAGACGGCATACCGCAAATACAAGTAAAACGTGGATATGATGAAATATAGTATGGTGAGGGTCGATCCCAGCTTCAGGAACATTGTGAAGCTAATGGGGTATCCTTCTTGCTCCGAAATCCCAATAGTGATTACATTACTCGGGGACCCGATTGGAGTCATATTTCCTCCCAGATTTGCCCCTATCACCAGTCCCCACCAGAGCAGCTTTGAGGTCTCATTTGCCACAAGACCCCTCACGATTGGAGACAGGGAGGAGGAGAGGGGGATATTATCCACAACCGAGGAGACGAACCCTGAGAGCCACATCAGGTTTATGGAGGCGTAAAGTGGGTCAGCTCCAATGAGGTTCGAGAGCCACACTGCGAGGGCGCCAATTACACCGATTTCATTTAGGCCATTGATCATGATAAAAAGCCCTGCGAGGAAGAAGATTGTGGACCAATCTACCTCCCTGAGCACCCCCTGGGGTTCACGGGTTTGGTTGAACATCATAAGTAAACCCCCCGTCAATGCGATGAATGCGGGGGTCAGATTAAAGACTTCGTAGGTCATGAAGCCTATAATCGTAAGTACTAGTATCGCTGCAGCAGAGGCGCTACTTTGGTTGATTCCGTCAACTTTTAGGCCGCTCACCTCTATGGCCCTGTCGATCCATTCATCAAACTCCATATCCTTGAATTCATCCATGGGTTGGGGAGTGAAATCCTTCTTGAAGAGTCGGACGAAAATGATTAGTGTTGTTATATAGAGGATGATCCCAAGGGGCATTATGTGAACTATGAAATCCATAAAACTGAGATTCCCCTCAATTCCGATGATGATGTTGGGAATAGACCCCGTCCAGAGGGTCATCCCTCCTATGTTGATTACTACCGCCTGGAAAATCATGAGGATCTGAGGCCTGATTTTTAGGCTCCGTGCCATCGTAATAGTGATGCTCGCCATGATCAGCATCGCCCCAATGTTGCTCACGAAGATTGCGAGGAAAACCGTGAAGGAGAGCAGTATCGCTGCGAAGGCGGTGGGGGTTTTAGAGTTCCTCATTATTTTGACCGCTAGAAATTGAAATAGCCCTGACCTTTCAGCCCCTCGTACGAGGAGAAATAGCCCTAACACCACAGCCAAGATCTCCATGTCTAATAAGTCTCGTGCGATGATGTCCTCCGGTTTGATCGCACCTAAAATAACGAAGATCAACGCGCCTAGCATAGAAGCGTAGGTCCGGTGGATTGCTTCAATTGCAATTAGTATGAAAACGACAACAAATACGAGAACCGCGAGACCTTGGGAAACCGTCATTCTTCTATTTTCTCATCCGTTTCGTTTTTCCCCGGGCGCATATTAATGGTTAACCGCTTATATTCAGACATAAGCTGGTCTAGTGTGTACTTTCTGAGCTTGACAACGAGGCTCCAGCGGTTGCTAATTTCATCATCAAACGTCTCAATCCTACTGGTAAGGATCGTAAGGGTCTCGTCAAGGCTGTCCAACTGCCCTGTCAAGGTCTCGATGTCATCTTTAACCTTGATGTGCTCCTTTTTATCCTGAGCCGAGATATTCTCTATCTCCGCTTTCAGGTTTGTATTTAGCTCCCCGATCTGAGTTGCTATATCCTCCAAGTCCGCCTTCAGGCTGATGTTCTGCCGGCTAAAGGAGGTTTTTAGACTTTTTTTGACTTCATCTAATGGTTCCTCGAGTTCTTGCTTCACAATTGCCCTGATTCGTTCTTCTTCTCTCATCTGTACCCCCATCTACAGCCTCCTTATGACAATGTGTCTATCCAAGAAACATTTGTACTTAAATAAAAAAGATCCCCCCTGATAAAAGAACCAATTTTCTATGAACCTTGAGAATAATACCCTGATTCAGGAGATATATCCCAGTTTCCTAAGTCTCTCCTCTATGAGTGATTTCTCCTCTTTATCGAAGCTGTATGCATCCAAATTCTGATTCGTTATTTTCTTGCCTGCCGATCTCATGGAAAACTTTGAATCATCCGTGAAGATCTCATCTAGAACTCTTCCATCCATCATATCTTGCATAGGGATTCCAAAGGAGTGTAGCAGCGTTGGTGTAATATCAAGGATAGATGCCTTCTCTACTCTGAATCCTTGTTTCACTCCAGGACCGTGGGCAATGAAGATCCCGTCTCTAGTGTGGGTCCCCTTCCATCCCGTGAGAGGGGCACCCTTTACAAAGAGCCGTTCCTCACCAACTTTGGCATCAATCTCGCACCTTCCCCCGTCTATCATGAAAACGATTTCCGGTGCCTCGTCAAGATAGGAACCAGTATAGACGTCTCGGGAACTGTACACATCGACATTAACAAGTGCTCCGGTCCTAGGGTCCTTTAGCCCTCTGAGCTTTTTCTTTAGATCTGACACGAGCTCATCCCGCTCGTTCTCTTGGACACATCCCTCTAGCATTGTCCCTTTGGTGTTGAGATAGATCTGACCGAAATGGGGAGTGTGGACGGCGCTGAACGCCCTCGTCTTTTTCCAGTTGACTCTGCCCTCAAGCCTGGCATTTGAGAGATAGGTGTAGGTATACCTCTGGAGCCTCTCAATGCCAACCACCTTGAAGAGTGCCCCAGCTACAGGCTTTAGAAGCTCTCTCCTACCGAGGAATCTATAGAGTCTCTCTGCGATTCGCCCCAGCTTAACTATAGTCCTCTCATTGATTTTTCTCTTCGCCTTTAGGAAGCCGTTCCTGCGGAGCCACTCGTTCACGAAAAAGGTCTTTTTAAGGGGCCCGAAGCCGTGATCTGAGACCACGAAAACTGTTGTCTCCTGCCCAACTGCCTCAAGGAGTTTCCCGAGAACCTTGTCCAGTTCCTCCCAGTAAGATTCCACAGTTTCCCGTTTATTCCACAGAAGGTGGTGGATCCTGTCGGGGCTAGTGAAAACAACCATGTTGAAGTCGCATGAGATATGCTTCATCAGATATTCCGCGGCCCTGCCCCTTTTTTTTGTGACCTTGAGGGCGTCTTTATAGAAGCTCACCTCGTCGAAGTATTGCCAACTAGGTAGATCGATCTCGTAGTCGAGACCGGATTCTAGGACCCTCTGGAGCTCTGAGGGGTAGCTGAAGGTGCTCTCACTTGAGGGCGTCATCATTCCCGTTACCATGAATCCGTCAACCTCCTCGGGAGGATATGTCCCGGGGATGTTAATCATTCCCGTTTTTATATCGTAGCTGTTAAGGACCCTCCAGATGGGGTGGTGGTTTGAGAAACAGAAGCCGTTGGGCTCCACCCCATAGCCTGCCCGTTTCAGGAGGTCAAAGAATCCAAGCCGCCCTGGATTCATCCCTGTCATCATACTCACCCAGGCGGGGATAGTCACAGGGGGTAATGTGGAGTCGAGGTTTCCCCAGGTCCCCTCTTCCATGAGCCTCGCCAGATTCGGCAGTCTCCCATCTTCCGTGAGGGGACGGATTATGTCGAATGTGCCACCATCAAGCCCTAGGACCAAAACTTTGCGGCGTGGGAACTCGGCCTTCGACATGCTAAATTTGTGTCCCCATATCAAATAATAAGTCTTCAGGTAAATAACGTCATAACATTAAATGATAGATGCGTTAAGCGATACGCATTATTTTATGCACAAAATACGTTAAAATCCCCCGAGACCGGGTAGTGATCCTTGCTTTCTTCGTTTTGAACTAGGTCCTTTGAGACAAGTAGAATGGAAGCTGTGCCATAAGGACTAGCATCATCTAAGAAAGAATTACCCTTCTCCTAAAGTACGGTGTAGGAATTATATAATAGAGATGCCTTTAGCAAAGCCAAAAAGTAACTTCTAGACTTGTAAAAAGAGAGGCCTCTTGTGACAATCCCCTGAGTTAAAATAGATATGCCTGGGGACCCCATGAAAATTGGAAACCTCCTAGAGAACGGAACCCTCAGGTTAATAGCGATACTATGATTTAATGCTCTATAATATGTAGAATGGGAGAAAACAAGACGCACTTGCAAAGTAAATTCATACAAGCCCTAACTTAGGAGAAGCGGGAAAAGGACTTTGTCCTAGCTATTGGCGTAGGATAGAGGGAACGATGAGCTTAGCCTTGCCGAGACTATCCTCTCTAATTAAGGGCTGACCGTACAACGTTGATTTTAAAACCTCGAAAACCTCTCCCTAGCTGATCGTGGAAACTGTTATAAAAACCGCCTATAACTTCAAAAACGATGACAGGATACTCGCTTGTACATGGTAATATATTTCAACAGTAATTTGACCGGAACTATACTTTATTGATATTAAACAGATAATATGTGAGATAGGTTCTCACATTTTTTCAAGGTAGGTAATATTATTGACAACAGAGACTTTTACTCTTTCGTTAATATCCCTAGCCTCAATTCTTTTGTTTAATTGAGTTCTCAGATAATTAGCGTCTTTATTTTCGACCTCAACCTTTACGAGGTTATCTGTACGACTTAGAAACTCATCAAGAATCGGATCATATTTGCTGCCCTTGCGGTACTTTCTCGAAGGCTTTTTTGATATTGCGTATATTTTATAATTTATCTCATTCAACTATAATTCACTGTGTCAAATCTGACATTCAATCCTATTTAAATATATTCATCATCTGAAGAAGACATAACATTGTGGTTTAATACTCCATCTAATTATGTTTCTAATTTATTTTTTGAAGATACCGAGATTTTATCGGGATAATCTACTAAATATAGGTAGGTTATACTTATTCTAATACAATCCCCACTTTTAATATCGTTATAAATTAGGTTCAAATAATAGGAGGAACTCTATTTTTTCTATTATACATTCATATCTCTGACATAATCTCCTCTTTATTATAGATGAATAACTCTGATATTCCTTTTTTCCTATTCTTGGTATTTTTTTTGAGGAAAAAAAATTTGAGCTAGATATATGAGGATAAATTAATTTCAGGCATCTCGTTTAATAGCTGGAATACTGGGAGGGCGGTTTAATTTTCTCCATTCCGATGAGACTTCAAGGGCGCAGTCACTCGGTAGTTATTCAACTTGTGTTGTCTGATTAACTGTGCATTGGGGTGGTGGTGCGGCCGCCGGGATTCGAACCCGGGTCGTCTGGATGGCAACCAGATATCTTGCCAGGCTGGACTACGGCCGCTGGCATCCCTCATATGATCTTGTAGAATATTAATCTGTTACTCCCGGTTCAATTTGTGTTTTCATGAGATGTTGAGCTGGCAAAGTCAATAACCATGAATTGCGCGCTCCACTAGATCTTGGAAACAGACTCCTGCTAGTAGACCATGGGGATCACTGCTTCTCCTAATTCAAGGATTGTGGTCTCAAGGTCTTCTACTAGTCTACTACTGCTTCGAGCCTTGTCCACCGGAACTCTAATCTCATTTCACTGCAAAGGTGTTTTAAGGCCCGTAATGTTCAGGGTCTAGACCTCCTGTATCACGACAAAGCGTTGAAGCCCTCACTATCTTCTAGAAGGCACTTGTCGAGGTTTGTGACTTTGATCCTCCTGGCTATTTTATCAAGGGACTAGGCAGCGAGATGCCCTGTAAAGAACTTATAGATTACTTATACAACGCTCCTTAGCTAATGTCAACAGGGCGTGTCTTGTTTTAGTCTCTCTCCGCCAATGACTATGGATAGCCACCTGACACCTAGCAGGGCAAACTAGGCCTTAATTAATCAAAGGAATAGGGTTTCTATGATGTATGAACCCATCTTTCCAACCTAGCTGGGGGAATAACCTAGCTAATCCTTGGAACTATATTCTCTATTTTTATGCAGTAGGTGGACTCCCCGTGCCTTTCCCTCCACAGTTTTTCCACCATGGTCCCATATTTGATCTTCAATCTCTAGAAGAGGGGCTAGTAAATTATTCTTTTCTTATGCGAGGTGCTGAAATGATAACTAGTTATGATAAATTTTTTAAAGACCGTTTTAGATCTCTTCGGTGGGACATTGGATCTTTCCAAGAACCGTTTTAGCCTCGGCTGAGTCCATGACTATGGTGTAAAGATACCGATTTGTGCGGAGTTTAAGCTTTGTCTGACCATCATTCTTCTTGATGATACAACTGATAGCGTCTTCAGCTAGGGCGAGGAACTCTTCGGTGTCAAAGACCTGTTTAGGCATCCCATATATCTCCAATCTTCTCATTTGGACGGGGGCAAGATAATAGGTCCTTGTAATCTTACAAGTTCCGGATACTAGTAGCATCCTCCCCGTTTCTTGGACAGAAACATCAGGCGAATAAAAACATATGGGCGCATCATGGATAATTACCCTATTGATATCTTGGCTTGTTTGAACGCTTTATTTTGTAGGAAATCATATCATACACACCTTTAAATATACCACGTACTTTTCACTTTTATACACAATAAATGGTAATTTAGATGGTGCTTAAGTGGAACCTGGCGGATAAGCAGTTCCCTGATTGTAGTATTCTAAGATTATGGACAAAGAAACTTTTGGAGTCCTTTTTATGAAGTGCCCTTTATGTGAAACCGTGATGGAGGAGGAAATCGACCTGAAATTGTCATCTCGGAATATTCCACTGTTGTGCTATCAATGCCCAGAGTGTGGTCATGAGAACTGAGAGCGCATACTATCCCCTTCAGAGATTTTTCGTGTGACCAAAGCGTGTTTTTGACTGAGAAAAAATCTATTTGTTTTTAGGATCGCGACCTTTGATTATTAGTCTACCCCTCATTATCTGGCAGGAGTACGGATTGCATCATTCGAGGGCTGGTGGCCAAGGAAAGAGCGAGTTCAGATTGTGAACTCGTCACCCTCGTTTGGAGCAGTGGCGTTCACGTCAAGCTCATCTCGTGCCCACTGGGCTAAGGATTCGCAGTTCTCGGGCTCCCCGTGGACTACATAAACGTCAGGTTTTCCTTTAACCCCCCGGATGAAAGCCTCTAGGGAGCTTCGCCCGCAGTGACTGCTGAAATCAAAGTGCCTAACCTTGGCCTTAACCTCGACGTCCATTTCCTTGATCGTGAAAAAGCCTGTTTCCATGAGCTTTGCCCCTCCGGTTCCGGGGACTTGAAAGCTCACGAGGAAAATTGCGTTCTCCTCCCTAAGGGCTAGTTTCTCTGTGTAGAACATTGCTGTGCCTCCTTGGAGCATCCCTGATGGGGCTACTATAACGTCGCTACGACGTATCGCATTACGCCTGTCTCTCCAGCCCGTCATTTCCTGGGTCGAGTTGATCGTCTTTGCAAAGGACTTTGGAGTCCTCATAAAGTTTGGGTTCTCCATGTAGACCCTGTTCACAGCCCTAGCCATGCCGTCGACCACTCTTTTGGCCTTGAGCTTGTGTGAATACATTATGGATAGCATCTCCTGGCTCCGCCCGACAGCAAAAGCGGGCACCAAGACTTTTCCCTTGTCGTGGATGACTGTCTTTATGGCGTCCACAAACTCTAACTCGAGCTTCTTCCGGTCCGGATGATCCTTGTTAGCGTAGGTGCTCTCGATAACTATAGCGTCGAATCTTTTCCGTGGGATTTTAGCGCCCTGACAGAGTCGGGTGGTGTCCGTGTTCATATCTCCCGTATAAAGAACTCGTTTCCCTCCCGTAGTGAGTTCCACCATGGCGCTTCCAGGGATATGCCCGGCGTCCAAGAGGTTGAACTCGATGTTTTTCATTTTCACCTTCTCCCCGTAAGCGAGATCGCGACTCTGCTTCAACATCATTTCGAACTCTATATTGTCGAAGGGAAGATAGTACCCGCTTAGCTTGATCATGTCCCTTATTAGAATCCTCATGAGCCCGGTGGTCACTGATGTGGCGAAGAGAGGCTTCTCTCCCCTAAGATAAAACTGGGGCACTCCTCCAGAGTGATCTAAGTGGGCATGACTTACAATGATCCCATCAACATCCTTCGCCCTAATATGACCGGGGAACTGAGGTTTTTCGCCTATCTTGACTCCGTAATCTAGAAGGACATTCGACCCATTTGTTTCTACGAGGATAGCGTTCCTGCCTACCTCTTGGGTCCCTCCCATGAAACGCAAATTTACCATAAATTTTCTTACCTGTAGTCCTGTTTTTGAAACGAGGCCTCCTTTTCAAGGGTTCTTATAGGGAACCTTTAGCCTACGATCCTTTCCCTGGCGCCTAACGACTCCTAGGGGGATGCTGTGAAGTTGGTCTCCCTTGACTTAACCGTTCCTATTTGGTGACGATCCTTATTTTATCCTCTGGTTTTGAAAGCCGTATTGTTTTATTCTTAATATTTAAGATAGTCTAACCCCTGTAGCGGTTGGCTCTAGGACTCCCACATCGAAGAGGTTTTTAAGGGCGGCTTCTGTCTCGCCTTTAGAGAAGCCCCTACGGGCCATTTCTCGCACCATCCAGGGCCCCGTGTATACGAATCCGGGAATCCGGACTGCCCGCATGATGTGCTCAGCGCATGCCTTATGTCTAGTCTCTTTTTGTCTCACAATTCCCCTAAGGGTCTCCCGGCTTGTCGTAAGGGCCCCGGCATCGATGCCCAGCCGCTTCTTAATGTATTCAGCGAATCCTTGGGTCATTTTTCCGCCGTGAAACGTTAGAACTCTTTTTGGGCGACAGCGTCTTATGAAGCTGAGGAGTTCCCGGAAATCGGCGTGATCACTCAGAGGAAAGGCTTTTTCCCTGTTGCGCATGATCGCGGCCCATCCCGAGGCAAGGGCAGTGTCTAGGTTTTTGATTCCCAGCTTCGCGGATTTTGGCGCAACAACGACACATTTGCCACTATTCAATAGTTCCTGGCCCTCTGGAGTGCACGCGTCAACGTAGTAAAGCTTGTGCCCGAACTGTCTGTAAACGTCGCTTACCTTCGTTGCGCTCTTAGCGGTGACTACCGGGAGGTTAGTCATTTGGTTGAAAATGCTGATGACCTCTTGGGCGTTTCCTATGGAGTCCGTTCGGAACGCCGGAATATATCCTGTGGGGATTGCCTCCATTACAGCCCATCGGATCATCTCGAGGGCGACCTTGTCCCGCTTGGGGAATTTGAACTGGGGGGCCCCGAAAGTCGTTTCGATGATGAGGAGATCGCAATTTACGGTACACGCAGGCTCCATGGTATAGCTGTTTCCCATGCTGATGTCCCCAGTGTAGAGGACTGTACCCTCCGGGGTGTAGACCTCATACTGGACGCTCCCAAGGACGTGCCCCGCATTGAGGGGTCGAACCTCAATTTCACCAATCTTTACCTTATCCCCGATGGAGATGGGCTTCCAGTTATCAAGCTTCTTCCAATTAAGAGCCTCAAGGAGCCTGTAGGTAGGCTCTGTGGCGTGTTTTACGGGCTTAGGATTCCTGAATGATGAGGCGTGGTCTCCGTGAGCGTGAGTGACGAAGATTGGAAGGTCCATAACTTTCCTGTCGGGGTCGAGGGCGATCCTGTCTTCCCCATACTCAACGAAGATTCCCTTTCTCTGTCTGATAGTTAATGCCACACGGGGGACCTCAAACTTATGAATGACTACTTGAAATCTGGATTGTCCTACTTACATCGCAGGGGATTATTAACCCATATGCCGATTATTCAAGGAACTTAGTCAATCCCTTATCCATGATAGGAGTTTCAATGGTCAACTGGTGGAAAGCACAAGTATCGCCCGGGCAAGGTCCCCCTCCGCGTTCTCAAGGGCGGCTCGTGCCCTCTCTAAGTTGACATTGGCTTGCTGAGCCACTAGGAGCACGTCCTCCTCCGGAATATCGAGTTTCTGTTTTTTCTTGGTTTCCGTTGTGGAGCCGCCACTGATCTGGTACATGTTTTGCCCCTGCATATTAATGGAGGTTACAGAGGCCCCCCGGATAATGATCTCCCGCTCGGAGCCTTTAAGGATGACAGTGTCTATGTCGCTGAGTTCGCCCATCTTCATACCCATCTGTTTCATCATGCGGCGGGCGCGCCGGGAATTAACCTTGGACAATGGCTTTCACTGAATGTGTTGTAGAGACGGAATTTAAGCGATACTTTTACCGGCGGCCTTAAGGGTGTTCGCAAGGAGCATTGTGATAAGGAGGGGCCCCAAGCCCCCGGGCACCGGGGTTATAGCCTCAGCCACCTCAACAACCGCGTCCATATCAACGTCTCCGAAGACCTTCTTTTCCTCGTAGTTGTTCCCATTGTCTAGGATGATTACTCCAGGTTTCACCATGCCTGCTGTAATCGCATGCTTCCGGTAGAGTTCTGTGCAGAGGACATCTGCCTTCATTACTAGCTCAGGCATCATCGAGTCATCCTTGTCGAAGAATGTTGCTTGGACGCCCATGTTTGAGAGATGCGCGATCAGTGGCTTTCCCAGCCAGTTTGTTGAACCAGCAACGACCCAGTGCTTTCCCTCTGGGTCGAGGCCATACCGCCTGAAAAGTTCAAATATCGCATCGACGCCGGCTGGGAGAAAAGACGCCTCACCTAGTAGGATTTTCCCTAGGGTTAACGGAGAGATCCCGTCGACGTCCTTCTCTGGGTTAATCGTCTTGACTATCGTTCCCTCGTTTAGTCCCTTGGCTACGGGAAGCTGGATCATAACCCCGTGGATCTTTGGGTCGCCGCATAACCTCTCGACGAGCTCTACAGTCTCCTTGGTTGTTGTCTCCTTGAGGTGGTGGAGATGGGTCTCAATGCCTATCCGCTCCGCTCGCTTCACCTTCATTTTGACGTAGCGGCGGCTGTACTTGTCCCCTCCCGTTAGGATCAATGCTAGGGTGGGGGTGACTTCCTTGGCCTTTAGCTCTTCTACTCTGACCTGGAGCTCTTCCATCATAGTCTCCGAGGTCTTTTTCCCGTCCAGAATAATGGCCATTTCAGCTCAGTCCTTTAATGACACCGTTCCCGTCGATGTCCATTTCCAGCGCCGCAGGCTTTGAAGGGTGAGCTGGCATCGTGTTGATATCCCCGCAGAATGCGACGATGAACCCGACGCCCGTGCTTGGCTTAAGGTTGGTGATAGGAAGGACGTACCCTTCCGGCGGAATCCCCCTGATGTTGGCCTTGTCAGTAAGACTGAGCGGTGTCTTCGCCATGCAGATGGGCATCTTATCGAAGCCCAGCTTCACGATTCTCCTCAGGGCCTTCCTTGCCTTAGGGAGGAGCCGGATGTCGGAGACCTGATACATATTGGTGGCAATGGACCTGATCTTCTCTTCTACTGGGAGGTCCAGTTCATAGAGGGGGTGAAAGTCGCTAGGATTCTCCAGCTCCTTGAGGACAAGGTTTGCTAGCTCAACTCCCCCGGGTCCACCCTTTAGAACAGTGTCCGTAAAGGCGGCAGGGACATTGTTCGACCTGCACCAGTCAAGGACCGCATCGATCTCCTTTTTGGAGTCATTAGCAAAGTGGTTCATGCAAACCACAACCCTAAGCCCGAACTTTCGGGCATTCTTAATCTCGTTCTCTAACATAGGGAGGCCTGCTTTAACAGCCTCGACGTTGGTCTCCCTGAGTTGCCTCTTCTTGACGCCGCTATGTGTTTTGAGGGCCTTTATAGTGGCGACAATGACCGCTATATGGGGCTTAAGGCCGCCTGCTCTGGCCGCTATGTTACAGAACTTTTCAAGGCCCAAATTTGCTCCGAATCCTGGCTCCACTACGACATAATCGGTGAGCTTGAGGGCGGTCTTTATAGCGATGAGGCTCGGGCAGCCGTGGGCGATGTTCGCGAAAGGCCCCCCGTGGATTATAGCCGGAGTGTTCTCAAGAGTCTGGACTAGGTTGGGTTTGGTCGCCTCCTTCATGAGGATTGCCATGGCACCCTCAGCACCGAGGGCCTTCGCCTTTACGGGTTCCCCAGATTTGTTGAAAGCGACAGTGATCTCTCCTATACGCCCCTTCAGGTCCATAAGGTCGGACGCTATGGCGTGTATCGCTGCGACCTCGCTGGCCGTGGTGATCTCAAAGCTGGTCTCGTAGGGGATGCCTCCCATCCTCCCTCCTAGGCCTGCTACGATATTCCTGAGGAATCTGCTCTCAATGTCCAGGACACGCTTCCACATGATCTCATGAATGTTGATGTTGAGCTTGTTCCCCCTGTAGATAGAGTTCTCCATTAGGCTAGTGAGGAGGTCGTGGGCTGCAGTGATGGCGTGGAGATCCCCGGTGAAGTGGATATTGATGTCCTCCATTGGGAGAACTTGGGCATAACCGCCCCCTGCAGCGCCCCCCTTGATGCCGAAGACAGGGCCTAGGGAGGGCTGCCTCAGAACCACGATGCTCTTCTTCCCAAGCTGACCTAACGCTTGGGCCAAACCCACAGCCATAGTCGTCTTCCCCTCTCCGGACTTTGTTGGGGTGATGGCTGTCACGGCGATGAGTTTTCCATCTGGTTTGTCTAGCCTATCTTTAAAGACGGACGGGTTAATTTTGGCCTTATATCTGCCGTAGGGCTCTATATCGGTCTCGTTGAGCCCGAGGGTGGCAGCTATTTCGGTTATAGGTTTGAGCTTAGCACTCTGAGCGATTACGATATCAGGGGGAATTGCCATCTCAATCAAAACATGAGGTATTGAGGGGTTATTTTAATAGTTTCATAAAGCCCTTCAGTGATGTGTAAGGTGATTAGAAAATGGTCAAGATCACCATAGTCAAGACAGGATACATCGCTACAACAACCCTGATCGACGCCCTTCTTGACGAGAGGGCCTCCCGAAAGAATATCTCTGTGAGGGTCATCTCCTCAGGGTGCAAGATGAACGAAGGAGAGGCGGCAGACATCGGGAACATCGCAGCCCAGGTCCCCACGGACCTCTATGTGATAATTTCACCCAACGCGGGGCTCCCTGGCCCCTCGAGGGTGAGGGAGATCCTCAAGGTGACTGGGAAACCCATCATCATCATCTCCGATGAGCCCAGCCGCAAGATAGCCAAGCAGCTTGGGGAGGAGGAGGGGATCGGATATCTAGTCCTCTACGGAGATCCCATGATCGGCGCGAAACGGCCGTTTCTCGACCCCATCGAAATGGCCCTATTTAACGCCGATGCTATACGGGTCCTCTCAGTTACGGGGGTATTCAGGCTCATTCACAGCGAACTGGACCGGGTCATCGACGAGATCGAGCATGACAAGGAGCCCGTGCTTCCTATGATGATTGTGAACAAGACGAGGGCGCTGGAGCATAGCGGGCTCAGGAACCCCTACGCCAGGGCGAAGGCAATGGCCGCCTTTGAGGCAGCTAGAAAGGTAGCAACCCTCGACGTCGAGGGTTGCTTCAAGATCAAAGGGGCTTCTAACTACCTTCCTATCGTCGCCGCTGCTCACGAGCTAATGAGAACCGCAGCGAGGCTCTGTGATCAGGCCAGGGAGATCGAGAAAGCAAACGACTCAGTGGAGCGACTTGTCCACTTCAAAGACGGAACCCTCAAAAGGAAGACAAAGCTTCTCGGAAAGTTTGAATAAGCCTAACGATCTCTATCTCGGCCACGCCTGATCCTTACCGCAACGCCTGTCTGGAAAACGGACATCTCTTTTCCGGTGAGGAGGGCCCGCCCTACTGCTTGGACCACTTTTTTCGAGTCTAAAACTATGACCTCGTCTCCAGGCCTGATGTTGCCCCCCACCGAGACCACGTGCCTTGCCATCACATTTTTTCCCTGAGCGATGACCTCAGCGACTTTGTCCTGGATTGTAACCGTGCATTCCAGTGGATTCATAATTGAGACTAGCCTCTCTGCACCAGCTATGGTGAATGTAAAGAACCCGTCGGTGGGCCTCAGAGCTGAAATGAGGGTCTTACCGATCCAGATGAACCTGATCTTACCGGTCCTTTTGGACCGCTCAAATGAGGTATCCTCCGGAAACAGTGCTTCGCCGATACCAAACCCGAACTGATAATCAGCGATAGCCCTAATACGTTTGAGATCCGAATCCATCCGGTAACTTTCTATACACTGAGCATTTATAGCGGATTCGCCCCCCCTTTAGTGAGGCTCAACGATGCGTTGTGAAGTCTGCGGAGACGAGATCAGGGGACAACCCCAAAGGAGGGTCATCGAGGGTGGAAGACTCACTGTCTGCGGCCGATGCGCCGGCTTCGGATCAAGTGAGTGGTCTCCTAACATGCCTTCCCGGAGGAGAAGGGGCGGATCACCGCCGCCCCCGAGGCGCCCTAGAAGTGAGGTGGAGGCTACCGAGGGACTAGAGCTCATTATAGACTACGGGGTGACGATCAGAAAGGCCAGGCAGAAGAAAAGATTGAATATTGAGGACTTTTCGCGGATGATTAGGGAGAAAGAGTCCGTAATCAAAAAACTCGAGCAGGAGTCCCTAAACCCGGATCGAAAGCTCATCAAGAAGCTAGAGAACGCCCTTAACATCAAACTTCTGGAGGCCTCAACACCCACTGCTGTGCCGGTGGCCAGGAGGGTATCCAGCGGGAGGACCCTGGGGGACCTCTGGAAGCAGAGTCAAGCCGAGGAAGATGAAGACGAAGACTAACGGAGAGATCGTCTGAGCCTAATGCCTGTTTATGGTTGCCTGTAATGAATGATCGGAGAGCTATAATCATCGCCGGTGTCCCGGGAGTAGGAAAAACCACCGTAGCTAGGGCTTTGGCGGAGAGGTTTGGATGGCAGAATATCGGCGTCTCAGAGCTCGTAGTCAGGGAGGGCTCTTTATTGGGCAAAGATGATCATAGGGACACAGACATCGTAGACCTCTCCAGACTTAATGAGATAATGGCTGAGGCGATCTCTGCATCGGATGGCCCCCTTATCATCGAGGGACACTATGCATATGACGTGGTCCCTAGTAGCCTCGTTTACTGCGCAATCGTGCTGAGGAGGGCTCCCTGGATCATAAAGGAAGAGCTCCAGGGGAGAGGCTACTCCGACGAGAAAACACACGAGAACGTTGAGGCCGAACTCCTGGACGTGCCCCTAGTCGAGGCTATAGACGCTCTAGGACCCGATTTGATATGCGAAGTGGACACAACCGGTAGGACCCCAGGGGAGACATTAGACGAGGTGATAGGAATCATCAAAGGGACAAGACTATGTCGATATAACCTTGTGGACTGGCTGGGGAGTCCTGAGGCTAGGGTGCTCCTGGGGGTTAAATAGATTGTATGTAGTGGTGAGCTGTAAAAGATGTAACAACCTTCTACTAGGGGACACGCGGCACAGAACCCGGGCATGTCCCCATTGCGGCCTTAGGATGGTGCTTCGGGGACAGAAGGTGTTGGCGAGGACAGAGTTCTCCCAGGATGCGGTAGCGATGATCCAAGAGCTCAAGAAGAGGGACGTAAAATAATCTTAGACGACCCTCCACCTTGGTATATATTACACAATTCCAGACTTTGTCATTTTTATAGGACGACGTAGTATTCTCTCCTCTGGAGGTTTACAAAATGGCCACTGTAGCCAGCAGGAAATTCTTCGACGAGCTTGGACTCCTGGTAGATAAGGCCGTCAAAGTTGAGATCAACGATGGTAACGCCTATGAAGGGGTCCTCTTGGGGTACGACGGAGGGTCCCTTGGCGTTGTCCTAGGCGACGTGACCGGGGATCAGGGGACAAAAATCCACAGGATCTTTGTCTACGGGTCCACTATCACTAAGATATCTGCCTTGGATCGACCCTTTAATCTAGACGGGCTCGCAGCGAGACTCGATAGGGTCTTCCCCAAGATGACTCGAATCTTCTATGACGCTGGGGTCATCGTCGTCATGGACAAGATCAGGGTTAACGAGTCTGGGGTGATCGAGGGGAGCGGTCCCTCTGCGGACAGGGTCCGCGACATCCATCAAAGGTTCGTTAATGAGGCATCCTAGCGGAGTCTAACTCTCTTCTTTTTATAGATCCACGCCAGCTGAGACTAGGAGCTGTCGCGAGAATCCGAGCACCAAGGTGAAATACAGGACCCCTGTTTAATCTCTGGGTGCCATGTCTTTCGAGTTGCGCGACCGAGACCTAATGGGGCGTATCGGGAGGCTTAAGACCAGGAGGGGAATTGTAGAGACTCCTGCATTTATGCCGGTTGTAAACCCCGTGAAGCAAATAATACCTCCTCGGAGGATGCTTGAGAAGTTCGGCTGTGGGATCATCATCACCAACTCCTATATCATCATGAAAAACTTCGGTTGCGAGCCGGGACTCGACGTTCACCGTCTCATCGAGTACGACGGCATCGTCACTACTGACTCCGGGGCCTATCAGCTCCTCGTCTACGGGGAGGTAGAGACCAATCCCAAGGAGATCATCAGGTTCCAGCAGGGAATTGGTTCTGACATCGCAGTAATACTGGATATTCCCACAGGCTGGGGAGAACCTAGGGAGCGGGTTGAGTACACAGTTCAAGAAACCCTCCGCAGGGCCCGAGAGGCGTTATCCCTAATTAAGGGAGATGATACCCTCTGGGTGGGACCTGTACAGGGAGGTGCCCACCTCGACCTTGTGGAGCGTTCCGCTCGAGAGATCGGGGCAATGCCCTTCCAGGTCCACGCCCTGGGGAGCCCCACTGAGGTAATGGAGAACTATCAGTTCTCAGTGCTTGTGGACATGATCATGGCGGCAAAGCTTAACCTCCCTGTCGACAGGCCCTTTCACCTCTTCGGGGCCGGCCATCCCATGATGTTTAGCCTCGCCGTTGCTCTGGGTTGCGATCTATTCGATTCTGCAGCCTACGCTCTCTACGCCAAAGCGGGGCGCTACTTGACCCCTTTAGGTACATTAAAGCTTAAGGACCTAAACTATCTTCCGTGCTGCTGCCCCGTTTGCAGCGGGACCAGCTCTCAAACGCTCAAGAGGATGATCAAGGGTGAGCGGGAGAGGCTCCTCTCAGAGCACAACCTGTGGGTCACCATGGCGGAGATGAGGAGGGTGAAGCAAAACATAGTGGAAGGGACTCTTTGGGATCTCGTGGAGGCAAGGAGTCGCGCTCATCCTGCCATGGCCTCCGCCCTAAAGAGGCTACACATCTATAGGAAGAAGATAGAGGAGCGGAGCCCCGGGTACAAGGGACGGGGCGCATTTTATTTCAGCTACGATAGTACTGCCCGGCCTGATGTGACCCGTCACGTATGGAGGCTGAGAAGGAGCCATAGCCCCTCTGAGACCGAGAAGACCCTCCTCCTAGCCAGCGCACCCAGCTGGAGACCCTACTCTAAGTCCAATGGGTTCCAGGCGCTTAAGAAAGACCTCGATAATAACCTCGGTGAGGCCATTGAGAGGCTCCAGATCTCTTTCTTCGCAGCCCCCTACGGGGTCGTCCCGCTGGAACTCGCCGAGACTTATCCCCTCAGCCAGAGCGAGATAACAGAGCCATTTGACAGGGAGACCATTGATTTCACAGCGGAGATCGCTGTCTCTTACGTCTTAGAGAGCGGATTCCCTGAGGTTCTGCTTCTCGTGGGGGAGGGGGACCTAGACTTTACCGTTCAGAAAAGGTTCACGGAGCTCGGTGAGGATTCAGAGAGAGGCATCCATATACTCTTGGCTGATGGGCTATGGAGCAATGAGACCCGGGGGAGGGTCGTCGCCGCCTTGAAGAGTGTCCTCGGTGTCTAAATGCATTTAGCATCCGCGAGCTTAAGGACCTCATCAATAACGGCTACGCCCTCATCTATCTCCTCTTCAGTGACTATAAGGGGCGGGCTGAAGATCATGGTATTGAGTATGGTGAAAAAATAGACTCCTCTCTTGAGGGCCTCACCGGCCATCTTTCCGAGCATAGTGGTCTCAAAGCGCTGCTTTCTAGTGGCGAAGGGCTCCTTGGTCTCTCTGTTCTTGACGGGCTCGATGCCCCAGAACAATCCTTTTCCCCTGACCTCCCCCACAGACGGATGAGAATCTTGGAGCTCACCGAGGCGCTTCCCGAGGTACCTCCCCATCTTCTTGGTTCGTGAGACTAGGTCGAGGCGCTGGTACTCTTCGACGGCGGCGAGCCCGGCGGCACATCCTATGGGATGGTTAGCGTAGGTCTGCCCGTGACAAAAGAGGTTGTCATCCTCGAAATAGTCTGCTATAGGTTTTCGTACCATTGTAGCGCTGAAGGGGACATAAGCCGATGTGAGCCCCTTTGCCATGGTGATTATGTCTGGAACGACGTCCCAGTGGTTAACGCAGAACCACTCCCCGGTCCTGCCAAATCCTGTCATAACCTCGTCGGCGACCAGCAGCGTGCCTGTCTCGGTGCAGATCTCCCGGAGTCTGGGCATGTAGTCGTCAGGGGGCACCAAGATGCCGTTGCTCCCAACTATTGGCTCTATAAAGAGAGCGGCGACGTTACCTGCCCCCTCCATCTCGATTATATCTCCAATATATTCAGCGCACTGGACCCCGCATCCCGGGTGCTCCAGACCAAAGGGGCATCGGTAGCAGTAAACATCGGGAGCGTGGACCGTCCCGGGGATGACTGGGGCGTAGAGGCGCCGGGGGTCTCCAGTGAGACTGATTGCCCCGCTTGTAGCGCCATGGTAGCTCCTAAAGCGGGCAATGAGCTTTGGAGCTCTCGTATAGAAGCGGGCGATCTTCATAGCCGCCTCGTTTGCCTCAGCGCCTCCTAGAGAGAAGTAGCTCTTGCAGATATCCCCTGGGGCCACCTCGGCTAGCTTTCGTGCCAGCTTTGCAGCCGCTGGGGTTGTGAATCCCGGGGCGATGTATGATAACTTTGCCCCCTGGGCCGCTATCGCCTTCTTGACGGCCTTGTTGCTGTGTCCTAGGTTGGAGCAGACGAGTTGGCTTGAGAAATCGAGATAGGTCATCCCAGTCGAGTCTGTGAATCGTGAGCCCTCAGCTTTCACAATGACCTTTGGGTTCCATGTTTTCTGGTACTTCCAGGTGCCAAAAAGGTACTCCCGGGTCACCTTCGAGTAGTTTTCACACATAATAGTGATCTCCTAGATATGGATAGACGATTCTTTGGATAAGCGTTGGCACCAAGATGATTCTTAAGCATGAGACATGTGAAGTTTTCCCCACCGCACGCGAAGGCCCCAATCACGTACGCCACCACCGTCATTTCTTAACCCTAACATGAGGATGATTTTTCTTGAGGCTCACTCATACGGCATTTTAGGGAGTGACAAAATCTGAGGCGAACATTTCCCGTCCCATGATCTTTACGACTTAGTCGTTTCTGATCGTCTTCTTGCTAACCCCTTGAACTTATTACTAGTTTCAGCTCATTAGGTGGGGAATAGCGTTCAGCTTGTTTTCCGATATGAGACGATCTTATATTTCTGTATTCAAGAACAACTTCCTGAGAATCAGTCCTCCCCTTTCACAACATAGAGGCCCAATCTGGAAAGAAAGACCAGAAAGGTGAATCTCAGATCTTCTCCACTAGCTTGACTATAGCATCCAACATCAGCCCTTCATCAAACCTGAACGATGTGATGGGTATGTTCACGACTCTCTCCAGAGTGGTCGCTGCTATCGGGCCACATATTATTCCCTTTACTCCCTCCTTCTCGGCCCTTACCCCCTGGATGATTGACTCTTCAATAGTGGTAGCCGGAAACTCCTTAATCTTAACGGACCCCCCATCGATTTCGATGGTTCTCCCAATTGTATCAAGGGCGGTCCTCGTCGTGATGATGCCCACCACGTTCTCTTCGTTGACCCCCTCCAGGCGCCTGACGCCTTGGATTATCTGCCTCAAAGTGGACCTCCGAAAATCTTTATTTTCATCTGAAACGATCTTGTACAGAGTGCTAGCCGGGATCTCCGCTTCCTCAGAAAAATCTCTGATGCTCATACCTAGGGCGTTCAGGGTCTTCCTTAATAGCTCGCCGAAACCGTCGGTGACACAGTTCATTAATAGTTCGGACCACATAGTCTACTAAAAGGATAAATTAGTATAATAAGTTTCCTTATCCTATTCATTTTCTATTTTAAAAGGATAATATATATTAAGGAGTTATGAGGTCTTATATTATTGGATAAACGCCAGTATCTCCTATTATGGGGGTTAGATGAGAGTCATGGAAATCAACAACGTAGTGTACATGGTAGCCAAAGAGGAACATCAATACAAACTAACCGACACTCAGAACCTTCCAATAGCACATCATGTGGTGGGAACACAAATAATCTCATTTCTAAAAGATAATGGATTCGATTTTGGAGTCACCTTTCCCTCGGGCAAGCTCAATAACCTCCTTGAGATGATTGAGGACGACGAAGAGATTTTCACAGTTCCTGTCACCAGAGAGGAGGAGGGCGTTGGGGTTTGTGCTGGTGCCTACCTGGCAGGGAAGAAGCCGTTCATGCTCATCCAGAGCTCGGGCCTGGGTAATTCATTTAACGCCATCGCCTCGCTCCTTAAGACCTATAGGATACCCGTCCTCATCCTCGCAGAGCATAGGGGAATATATAACGAGACGATCTCTGCCCAAGTTCCTCTTGGAGAGGCTCTCCCTGGGATGCTGGATGCTATGAATATACCATTCATCATGGTCCGCTCTCAGTTGGACTCTCTGGAGGAGTTCTCAGCCGACAACTTCAGAAATGGGGAACCCCACGTCGTGCTCCTATCCCCTGAGTTGTTCTAAGATGATGCGGTGTCAGGCACTGAGGGTCATCATGGATCTTGTCGAGGACGAGTTGGTAGTCTCAAACCTGGGGGATCCTAGCAAGGAGCTATATCATACGAGAGACCGGCCAAAGAATTTCTACATGCTAGGCTCTATGGGACTCGCCTCATCCATTTCCCTCGGATTGGCCTTATCTCAGGACAGAAGGGTCGTTTGTCTCGATGGTGACGGCTCCATATTGATGAATATGGGCTCCCTTTCCACTATAGCAAACATAAAACCCAACAACCTGATCCTGATAGCCCTCGACAACGGAGCGTATGGAACTACAGGAAATCAAAACAGCTTCGCCGCGGGTTTAACGGACTTGGGAGAGGTAGCTAAAGCCTGTGGCTTTAATCGATGCATTACTGCAGATAATGATACAGAGTTGACCAGGGCCTTCAAAGAATCTCTTGGGAGAGCCGAATTATGTTTGATTCACGCATCCATAGACCGGGACGACACAAAGATGGATGAGATACCCCTTGACCCGGAATTGATCAAGAGACGTTTCATGAGTTCCATTTCTTCATGAAAAGGTCTGTAATAGGATCATTTATTGAAAACCTTTCGAAGATGCTCTTCTGTCATATCCCAAGAGATATATCCAATTCTGTAGTTGTAGACTAGAGAACAGATAAAATGGGATATGAAGTCATCATCCCCGCCAGAAATGAGGAAAAATATATCGAAAAGACACTTCTCGCGATAACCAAGCAAAGCATTAAGCCTGATCGAATCATTGTCGTAAATGATGGGTCCAGGGACCGGACATCAGAGATTTCCAATAAATACGCGGACGTAGTTGTTGACCTCCCTGATAGAGGATTTAGCGCGTTGGGGACCACCGAGATCCCTAAGGTTTTCAATAAAGGCCTAGAACGGGTGTCACCCAAATCAGAATATGTACTAATATGTGGGGGCGACGCTGTTATCCCCGAGAAATTCTTTGAGACCATCCGAAACCATATGATCAAAGACCCTGCACTGGTGATAGCAAGCGGCAGGCTTGAAAGTAACCCAAGCTACGAAGGCGCCCCGCCAAGAGGCACGCGGGTGGTCAAGGCTGATTTCTGGATGAATGCAAACGGTCTTCGATACCCTGAGATTCTCGGTTGGGAGAGCTGGTTGGTTTTTAAAGCTCTCCAAATGGGAAAATCAGTCAAGCGTTTACCTAATCTGATAACCGAGGCCCAGAGATCCCCCTCATCAGGTAAAATAAAGACCGCTTGGAGTAAAGGTAAGGGTATGCGCCTACTAGGATATGATTGGAAATATACTCTAGCCCGTGCTGGGACATTTTTTATTGAGAAACCAAGTGCAGGAATTAAAATGATAGCCGGATACATATCTACAACAAACGAAAGGAGATCTGATGTCGCCGAATGGGTAGGTGACCATCAGAGGAGGAGGTTTTGGCGACGAGTCTATTTTCAAATTAAGTTATTTACTGAAAAACGAGGTCAATAGCGATCAAAATAATATTGTAGTTTACGTATATTTTGACTGGGGATTCAGCTCAAGACCAGCTTGATTACCTCAAAGGATTCTGCATATTTCTCCCCAATATGAAGGCCTTTCGCCCTAAGTAATCCATGTAGATATTCTCTATCAAAATATAGGCGGGTCTTTTGAGTGTCATAACATTTGAGGGCTTTAAGTTTTTTTTCGACGTGGGCCCCGTTAAGGGATATAAAACAATTTTCGTGAAATATGATGTTATTCCAAGGAAGTTCATATCCAAAGATGGTGCTATGCTTGAAAGCCCTCATCACTTCGTTCGTTACTGTTTGATGATCCTGATGTAGGTCCTGCGTGGAGGGCGTTAGTACTAAGTCGACTTGATGCTCCTTGTTATAGTCGAAAAGATACTGAAGGATCTCCTGACGTTTTTCAGGGAAACGTCTCCTGGGAAAATCTAAAATGAAATAGTCTTCAACACCTAATATTCCGAGACATTCTGCGCATTCTTCTTTTAGCTCTTTACGGGGGGCTGAGAGGGCGATATAACTTACGTTGGATCCCTCTTCGACGAATCGTCTTATAGTTCCTCCGGCTGCTAGTTCACCGTCATCTGTGTGAGGGCTTATGACCAAGATATTTTCGAAAAAATTGTTTCTCATAGGACCTCTCTCCATTCTTTATGGAATACCTGATCCATGTAACGTATCATTCTTCTGCCATAATCTATTCGTTCTTGGTATGCGATAACATCCTCTTCCGAGAGTTCTCCGAGGGCAAGTTTAATCGCCAGGTATGGGGCGATGAGATTCTGTTGGTATATGAATGTGCTCACCCTGGGATTTATCTCCACTAACCTTCCCGCAATAAACTGTACGTTAACACAATAACTTAGGGGGATAGAGTTTAACACATGTTCTGTCTGCTCAACTAGAAAATCATCCCGCACTAACGCCCCCTCGGCAATAACACCCCACCGTGCTTTCTCCACGGTCTTAATAGTGGTCAATAAGGCTCTTCCGTCTAATGCAAGAGTATCAGCGGTTTTCTCTTTCCCCTCTAGATATTCCATCAACAAGAAATCCGGGAAATCAGTGTCCTCAACATCCTTGAAAATCTCAATGAACTCATCGAAACTCATGTACTTACTCGTTGGCTTCTCATCCATCAGTTGACTTTTCCGGTCAGCCTTTGGGTCGATAATCCTCACCCCTCTGCTCCCTTTCCCAAAATGGGGTTTAAAAACAATAGGGGACTCTGGATATCCAAGCCTCTCAGAAGCGGCAACGAAGTCGTCCAAATTCGATGCAGAAGAATACTCAGGCAGATCTACTTTTCCCGATTGTTTAACGGTCTCATACATGAGATATTTGTTGCTCGAAGCTTGGATCGCCTCTGGAGATGAAACAATAACCTTTGTCTCCATCTCTTCAAATTTTTTTCTAGCCTTTGCTAAAGCAAGAACTTCGTTGCTGGATTCTGGAAAGATAAGCGCGGGGTTTTCTTTTTCGACGATGTCTATCATTGCGGGGATGAACTCGTTTGAGGTCCCGCTGGGAACCCTGTAAAAACCATCGCATAGAAATCTCCCAATGGCTTCGTTATTTATATCAGTCCCAATTATCGTGACCTCTCTTTCCCCGTTCCCTTTGAGACGCTTGATCAGGGTGGAGGCGCCAGGGCATCCGCATGCTGTTAAAATGATCTTAATCGGGGGGGGCTGTAGGTTCGACATTAACACAATCCTTCTGATAACGTGTTCAGAATAATGCTTTTAAAATATATATAACATCTATCAGATTCTAGAAGACTCTCAAAGGACAGATCCATAAAAGCTGTAAAATAAAATAAGTTGGTTTCTGTATTAAGCGAATTGGGGAAGGTGACAGCCCAATTTACCATAGATACTTTGCAATAAATCTCAAAGCCTTTCTTATAATAAGAAACAGGTATTGTTATTTTAACTCCAATCGATAAAATTTAATCATAATTGTATGTTTTGACAATACCTAACAAATCTTTCATGAATTGGTATATACTGCTTTTGATCGGTATAATTGAAAAAGTCAATAATGCATTTCAATAAGATCCTGCTCCTCTAATGAATCAAAAAATTTTCCAGACCAGATCGATTTAATATAGTTGATTACCTCCACGGGTTGGAGATCAGAATACAGTGACATTTCAAAGAGAAACTGTGCTGCTAAGTGCTATTTCTGCAGATATGTTTGGGCATTTATTACTCTCTTCATTTTAAATAGACCGTTTGGCTATTTTATAGCCTGCTGGTTTAATGTATTCCCCTTCTTGAATCCCTTTTTTCAAAAGTGTCACACTATGATGATTAGGGTTAAACTTCGTTAAACTACCAAATCTTGTCCCTCGTTTACTTTTTTGCTTCTTTTCAGAGATCTTGGAAAAATTGTATCCCCAGGTCATATTTTTTTCATACTCAGTTATAGCGAAAAGTGGTTTCGCGATATATTTTCCTCATTTCTATCAGGGATGATGACTTAAATATTCTTTTTAACCTCTGATATTCACCTTATTATCTCTGAAAGGACCCTTCCATCAAGGTCCCCTGGGATTTCGACGGAGAGTAACTTTAGTATCGTTGGCATAACGTCTAGAATATTTGCTCCATCGATCTTTTTTCCTTTAACAATGTCTGGACCGGAAGCGATGAAAATTCCGTCCATTCTATGTGATCCCTTTATATCGTTTCCTGAGTTAACGCCAAACACTTTCTCCGCTGTCAAAGAATTGGATACCTTATACTTGCCTTTAAGGGATAACACAATATCCGGGGCATCATCTACATATGGGCCGGAATACAGCTCCTCTCTTTTATAGACCTTCTCGATGATCTCTTCGTTCGTTTCAGGGTTTTTTAATTTCTGCAGTTTTGAAATAATTTCTTCTCGTAGAATTTCATATTCCCACGGTTCTACGATCCCCAGAGGTTCTCTTCCCCTCATATTTATCATGATATTTCTTAACCAATTCGACGCTACTGCAGCTTTTGTATTCTCCCAGTCTATCGCTACAGTGTCTGTGGGTATTGTCGAATACATCTTTGTGACTAATGACGGCATCCATTTTTTTATTAAATTGTATCCGGGCATTCTCTTAATAAATCTAAGCGATCTCTTTGTCATCCCGAATTTACTGAACGTTTCACTAATCCCGCTCTCTTTCTTCCGTAAGTTCCTGATTTTATAGCTAGTTGTAGATTCATAATCGGTGGTTTCAGTGGATAGTAATCCGATTTCCTCAAGCCATTTATTTATATAAAAAGTGTTTTCGGACGATCCAAATCCATGGTCTGACATTATTATAATGTTAGGATCATCCTCGACCTTATCTAGGACTTCCCCCACGATTTTGTCCACTTCATAATAATAGTCGTCTATCTTATCCTTATCTCCCCATAGTTTATGCTGAATAGTATCTGATCCAACGATTGTGAGCATAAAAAACTCCCAATTAAAAATATTCATAAGCGATAACGCAATCTCTTTTCGCTTAATCTCTAAATCTAATAATTCCTGATAAATTTTCTCTGAACGTACATATCCCCCGATATCCGTGTACACCTTATATCCCATTTCGTCCAGTTCCTCTTTCAGAATTTCAGGATAGACATAATTCACGCCCTGCGGTGTAAGTAACCCGGAGATGAGACATCCTCTGACCACTTTTGGGGGGTAAGTACCTGTGACGTTTATCACGACACTTGTCTTTCCCCCTTTGCCGAGAATATCATAGACCGTCGGGCTTTTCAGGTCTTTAGAAGTCGACAGTGCGCCGATATATTTACCTGGGACTTTTTTCAAGAAATCATAGACGCCGTGTTTACCCGGGTTCATCCCCGTCAAGAATGATGGCCATGCTGGAATTGACGAAGGTGGGATTGTAGATTGGAGGACACCATGTACCCCCCCCGCTATCAACTTGGAGATGTGTGGTAGACGCCCCTCTGAGATCAATGGTCTAATGATGTCGAATGTGGCACCATCAATACCAATTACTACACATCTATTAGCCAAAGCGGTGCACCACTAAAACACTGCATGTAGTGGGTATCTTGTATATTCGATGCGAGATCGCGGGGTCTGAAAGGATTTCTGAAAAACATTTTGGACTATAACATTCTCCGCCAAATCCATGTGGATCTATTTTCTTCATGAAAAAGTTTTCTAACATCAATCTCAAAAATACTACGATCATTAAATATATTTGGATACCATATTTTTATCGCTTCTTTTATTCCCCTCATAAATTCAATCCACATTTTTTGTCATCAAAACTAACTCTTTTCTTACTAAATCACATATTTCATTTGTAAAATTTATTTTAATTTCATTGGATAATAAAAAAAATTACTTAATATCTACTCTACTTGATTATGATTTGTGGTGAAAAAGATTATCCTAATCATAAAGGACTAAGTTATTTTCCATCTGACATTTATTCAATTTATAATGTTTTCCTATGTATTGTATATGGTTATATGTCTTTTTTCATTTTTATTTAAACAGAAAAGCGCAAATTTTTGAAATTTTATCTGCTAAATTGCAGAATATTCTCAAGCCATTTCACAACGATCATAACGTTTTTTCCAAAATGGATAGGTACCAAAAAAATATTCCTCAAAATTGGCAGTTACTGGTTAGTTTGCTTGAAACAGCCTCCTATCTTTTTTTGAAATCCATTTATATATCCTCGTTGCGATTGCGTGTTATCTTGTTTTTCTCCATTTCCTCATAACAAAAATACTTTTCTCAATTTTAGCTTTAGCCATGTCCATATCTCCATCATAATAGCTCTGAAGACTCTCGCTCTGGAGAATAGTTGCTTCGTTTCTGTCTCTGATATAAGGATTTAGCATGGGTTTCCTTGTCATCTCCCCTTTTCTGAACTCAAAGTACCCCATTAACACAGCGAGAGGGATGTACGTTAGAAAGAATAACGCTACGAACGTGCTCAACTTGTTTAGATACTTGTCAAGGAATGGGACGTATTGGATGAGAAGTCTGTGCTGGAGCACAACGAAATTCATTATACTCATAGAATACACGAGGTAGCCCCCATGCCCTGCTTTGAAATATATCCACATGTCCCTAACTTTCCTACCAAAATTCCTCATCATTACAGGTCGTTCCAAAAGATACTATTCCTATCAGTATTTTGCTCCTTCCCTCTTAACGCAAGAATCATTGTCGTCTATGTTAGGGGTACCTAGAAATCAATTAAGGATTATGTGTTCATCTTAGGGATAAATATGAAATTCTTGACTTCCTAGCAGTCATCCCCTGCCTAAAGCATTAAGGGCGATGACAATATCCTTCTGGGCGGCTATCCAGAGAGGGCTTGGTGTTCCAAAAGAAAAATGCAATGGTTCGAGTGTGCATTCACTAATATCTTCGATGATCGTCTTCGGCAGAGGAAACTTTATCCTTGAGCCTTTAAACTTATAGGTTGAGACTAAGGAAAAGTCGTTTGAGGCTGCTGAATGGACGCAGAGCTGGACCGATTGAAGAGGCTAAGGATGCTGGAACTCCAGAGGCGGATGCTTCAAGACGAGAATGCGGAGAAGGAGCCGGAGAAGTCCAAGGATCCTAGCCCCCGGGAGATCCTGGAAACCATGTTCTCCGGAAGGGCTTGGGAGGTCTACGAAACTGCAAAGGTCCAGTACTCTACAGTTATGCCCCAGATTGAGCAAACTCTGGTAGAGGGGATCAAATCGGGCAAGATCAAGGACAGCATCGACGGGGAGAGCCTTTTCGTCTTCCTAAGGCGACTGGGACTCAATGTGAGGCTGAATACCAAGATCCGTTACAAAGAGCATGGGGAGCTTAAAACAATCGGGCAGCGGATCCAGGAGACATAAACAATGCAGATGAGGCTCCGGGACAAAAATATGACCTTTTGATTTTCATCCTGTAGTAAATTTCTCAAACAGCTTTCTTTGAACCACCCAACGTGATTTTATCTACACTTTAGTGTAATAATTTCATTTAGTTTAAAAGAGCGAGGATTTCATCCTTTTCTCCCAGAGGATTAACGTAGTTCTTCGAGGTCTGAATTAACGTAGCCGATACCAAGTCCTTCTAGGGTCTCGGGAAGGGGTATCCCTGTTGCTGGGTCCCAACCCATCAACGTGTAGTAATTCGTTAGCATGTCGTTCCAGTGGGGGAGAATACTGATTCCGGAGGTGAGCCCATCGACCGGGGTGGACCCATATCGGACCGATGGGCGGTCATACTCTGCACCTATCCCGGCCCTAAGGTTGTATGCTCTCATTAGGTTGATGGCCCTAAGGCCGACCCGCCTTCCCTCCTCCCCTGTAAAGTCCCAGCCTGTGGCAGAAGAGATTGCAGCTGCTAGGTTCTTTGCATTCATCCCGGTGTTAAAGCGGCAAGCGCCAGTAGAGTCGTCTAGCTGCATTAACCCCTTAGTTTCCGCAACCTCTGTAGAGACCACCTTCCAGTTTCCAGGTCCCTGGGCGTCTGGGCCCATCATGCTCATATGAGTCTCAATGGTGCTTGTGCTGCTCACACAGGTGTCGAACATTTCGGCCCATCGGGTTCTATGATCGTGGCCCCTTGGGATATTCCCTTTCATAGTGTAAATCGCGGCGTCAGCTGCAAGACCACCGATCTTCTCTGAGGCCCTCTTTATTCCCTCAGCGAGGAGTAATCCGAAGCCCTCGCGCTTGGAAATCATCTCGAGAAGCTCTACAACTGCCCAGACATCTCCCCAGGCTATCTTAAATCCCCCGGATTGTTCCTCCGTGATCCAACCCTTCTCAAAACACTCCATAAGCCAGCCGGTTATCCAGCCCGCCTCGTTATTCTCAAGGCCGAGGCGGTCGGTGAGACCGCTGAGCATAAAGGAGGCCTCGACATCGTCGACCCCAATTGCTGGGCCCCAGGCTGCAAGCTGCTCGTACTCGGGCTCCTCAACTATCCCTGCGTAAGGACCAGTCTTCACCTCCATCCAGGCGCAGTGGAGAAGGCGACATCCCCAACAAGGTTCCCTCCCTACCTGATATGTATCCCTCAGATACATTTCCCCGTAGGCATCGATCTTCTCGTCTGAGATATCCCAGAGGTTGGTGGTATAATTTTTTACGGGAAGAGTGCTGTTTTCCGCCTTTTGATTTGTCTCGACGCCTCCGATGGTTCCTTTAAAGTACTCGACCTCCTCGTACATTTCTTGGGCGACTTTTTTAAGGGTCCTAGGATCGTGGACGTTGATCTTTCTACTACCGGGAAAAGCAATTATGGCCTTGAGCTTTTTACATCCCAATACAGCACCCGTACCGTTATGGGAGGCGCTGTGTCCCTTGTCCACAAATACTCCCGCCCAGCGAATTAGATTCTCCCCGGCCGGACCAATTGAAAGGACAGCGGCGTCCCGCCCTCTAGCATTGTGGATCTCCTTAAGGGCGTTGCTTACCTCATATGTATCGAGTCCCATGATCTCCGAAGCATCCCTTAACTCGGCCGTTCCATCTTTAAGCATAAGATACGTCCATTTGTCGGATGCGCCCTGGATCACCAAACCATCAAAGCCAGAGAACTTCATATATGCTCCAAAAAGGCCGTTAGCTTGGACCGACGTAGCACCGCCAGTCAAAGCGCCTTTGGTGACTAGTGAGATTGTACCAGTGCCCCCTACACTGGTTCCCCCAAGGGGGCCGCTTGCGATGACCATTCGATTCTCAGGATCAGACCAGTTAGCATTCAGGGGGACCTCGTCGTAGAGCACCCTAGCCCCAGCGCCTGTCCCACCGAGGTATGATCTGTAGGCTTCCTCATCCCAGATCCAGTCCTCAAGGGTTCCTTTGGTAAGGTCCACGCGCAAGAACTTTCCTGCGTATCCCTTTATCTCAGTTTGCATCGAATCGATCATAAAAGCTTCATTCTGGTACTAATAATTTCTCATCTTTGTAAGAGATTCGAGCGGGTGACAATTATGGCATTGTATATATTATCCAGGAGATTTTACTTCTCCATTCTTAACTCAAGCGGTATTCCCCGAAGGGGCCTCTTCTGTGAGAATCATCATAATCAGCTTCCATCGCTTAGCCTGGGAGTTCAGATTAATTGTCTAAACTCTACTATATAGGAGCGAGACCAGGCCAGAGGCATTCGACATTTAGATTTTTTTACGGTTACTTCTTGAGGATCTCAGGGCTGTCCCCAAGGGCCCAGGGGGAGATGAGGGAGATCTGTTTTCGATACCGCCTGTCTAGGAGCCAATAGTGGCACCAGTCGTCAATGCCTCTGATCCCCCGACCAAGAGCCTGATTCGCGGCTTTGAAGGCGTCCATAGTGTACCAGCGCTGCCCCAATCCGTCCCCCTGCCTGTCATAATAATTGATTTGGGCTTGAACCAATGGATCCCCATAGTTAGCGTATGGAACCCCGACTAGTATGATGCCCCGGGCCTGATCCCCAGGAAAGTTGGATCCCTCTGAGTTCCGGCCTCGGAAAACCCCGCATAGTACAGCACCGTTCAGAGAGACCGCGGCCCGCTTGTACCGTGTCACCAAGGCCCTGTTAGAGACCGCGGTTCTCCCCTCCACAAATAGCTGCTTCCTCCCTAGGTAGAGGAGACCCCGGCGGGCCCTGATAATACCCTTGTCTAGCCATTCATTAATGCTCTTTTCCATGAGTCCCCTCTGGGGGAAGAAGATGAGGACCCCGCAGTCGACCTTGGTAAGCTCAATGGCAATACGCCTTCCGATGGCGCAGATCATCTTGGGGGTCCTCTCCCTGTAGGTGGTTGTGACCCGAGGATCCACATACATTCTGATGTTTTCTGGGTTCTGGATGATTGGATATGACTTCTTCTCAGTGCTCTCTAGGCCTAGAATCTCCGCGAATAGGTCCAGAGGCGACATGGTCCCCGACATGATGAGGGTTCCAGCTGCCGCCTCCACGATGGGTCTGATAGCAAGGCTCGGATCTAAGCACCTGTAGTCGACGGTGGCATCCCCTCGGCGGTTCTTATGGTAGAGAGCGACATATTTTGACTTGTCGCTTCCCTGAACGAGGCTTAGAAAGACAATGACCCCGTTGAGGTAACTTGCTGGTGGCTCTCCAAGCTTTTGCTTGTGGGCCCTGATCTTCTGCACATGGTCATAGTAGCCCTCTGTGATGGAGCCCAGATCCCCCCCTAGTGCTGTTTCTAAGTCCTTTTGGAGGGTCTCTGCCTGTTGTAGTTTGGGCCTGTCCTTCGTTTTCTTACGGAGCAGCCTTCCAAGGTGAACGATATGGGTCGTCGGGGCCTTGATAACTTTAAGCTCCTCCCCCGCCATGTTAAGGATGAACTCGCTGAGGCTATCACTCATATTATCCTGGCCCACTTTATCGAGGTTGTGTCCCTCGTCCAGTACTAGGATTTTCCCGGGGATCTCGAGGCCGACGCTTGCCCTCACATTACCATCAAAGACATATGGATAGGGGACTACGACTATCCTAGAGCTAGAGGCAGCCCTCCTTGCAATATAGTAGGGGCAAAGTCCCTTTCTTTTTCCTGTTGATATGAGAATTTTCTTAGTCATAACCGGAGGCATCCTCTTGGGTGGAGCATCGATCTCATGGGTCCATGGGCACTCCCTGGACTCTCTGAGATTCCTGCAGAGCTCTATGGCGTCCCCCTGGGGAAGGTCACTGCAATCTGGGTTTATGCAGAGGTGGCTCCTACTGGCGAGGTTGACTGCTGTGAACCGCTCCCCTGACGCCCCGTTGATCTTAGAGACTTCTTCGAGGACCTGCTGGACCTGCTCGTGGGTCCGGGTCGCGTAAATGATGGGGAGCCCTAAGGTGAGGAGCGCGGCCAGGCTGGATACGGTCTTCCCGAAGCCATTGCACGCCTCGGCCATGAGGACGCCTTTATTGCCCACCACGGCCTCGACATCATTCATGAGTTTCACCTGTTGGGGGTATGGTTCATACGGGAAGAAAGAACGCCATCCCGCACCCCTCTTTTTTTTCGTCTTTCCTCGCTTCCTCCTGAGGAGGGTATCACAGTCTCTGCAGAATCTGTCATCAACGTATTCGTTAACTGTGTATTCTCGTCTACAAGAGGGGCAGTTGTACACTTGAGGCATTTCCCTAGGAGATGGTCGACATATAATTTAAACGAAATGCAGCTTGGATTTATGGCATAAATTATAGAGGCTATTGTTCCCCCCCCGAGATTCATCTTATTTTCCTGATTTTGAACCGGCAGAGCCCTTAATCTAATTTTCTTTGGTTTATTATCGCGCCTGTGCAACAAACGAAAATATTAGTTTGTATCTATTGAGACAGTTGTGATTATATCTCCGGTCTGGTGGTATGTATCAACAAACTCTTGCCTCTGTACCGAGTCTACTGTCTCCTTCTGAACCTTCTGGATGCTAGTGGTAGACGAGCAACTATGGCTATTCCTCTGTCATCGCCTACAAGATATGGTCATCTAGGTGGTAGCTGAACTTTTCCGCATCATGGTCGGTATAAGTAAGAAGCCCAAATACTTCGTTAGAATGTAGCTTCATCTCATGTAAATTATCATCACGACAGTGGTTGACTATCCTAACCACCATGGAATGCGAGTCTCGCCTGTTTATTGCCTTTCTTCTGATTTTGATCGTGGTCCTCGATGATGATATAAACCGTAACAGTCAGATACAGTCTTCAAGGTGTAAAAACTTGTTCAAACTCACCCAGGAGCAGGAGGAGAGGGCTAAGGCCATCCATAGAAGTTCAGTAGTGGTGGATACTCATAACGACACTATCCTCCAAATCATCAGAGCGCCCCCCTTCGCCGATAATGGCACCAGGGTGCTACCCCCAAGGAGGACTTTGGGCGAGAGGTCCAAAGACGGCCAGATCGACATTCCCCGAGCACGTGACGGGGGCGTTAACGTCCTCCTCTTTGCGATGTATGTAAGTCCTCATCATAGGGCCCGTCTACGACGTCTTCTCCAAATGCTGGACGCCTTTTATACTGAGGTCGAGGCGAACCCTGATACTATCGCTCTCGCTACCAACTATGATGAGATCATCTACGCACTAAAAGCCAAAAAGATAGCTGCCATCATCACTATAGAGGGCGGTGAGCCATTAGAGGAGGATATTGGGGCCCTTAGGATGATGTATAGGCTTGGGGTTAGATCCCTTACTTTAACCCACTTCCCCAGAAACGAGCTGGGGGACGGCTCAGGGGCTGACTCGGGGAGCCATCTCTCAAAATTCGGGCGGGAAGTAGTTGAGGAGATGAACCGCCTGGGTATGCTCATAGACATCAGCCATCTTAACGAAACAGGGTTCTGGGATGTTATGGAACTCTCCCAGGATCCAGTTCTAGCTTCTCACAGTAACTGCAGGGCTTTATGTAGCCATCATAGGAACCTTACTGATGATCAGATCAAGGCCCTTGCAGAGAATGGGGGGGTAATGAACCTCAGTTTTTGCGCCGGGTTTATCAAGGAAGGCGTCAACAACCGCGAAACTCTTTACAAGGTCACTCTCAATGATTGGCTTGATCACCTTGATCATGCAGTCAACCTCGTTGGCCCCAACCACATTGGCCTAGGCTCGGATCTAGACGGGGGATGCGGCTTTCCAGGGTTAGATGACGTCACAATGTTTCCTGAACTCACCCGTGGCATGATCTCTAGGGGCTACGCCGACCATGAAATCAAAAAGATCCTCGGGACAAACGATCTCAGGGTCTTCAAGAAGGTGCTTTCTTAATCTAATCCATCACTTAGCCCCAAACCCTTCCCAGCATTATCAAATGATATTTTCGGTGCCTCCCCACTTTTATCTACAAGTTTTCCAAGCTAATCTTGTATCTCCAGAGAATATCCCCTTTAACCAGACGATTTCTAGCGCGCGCGATTCGCCTCCGTTTATCTTGCTATATCAACCTAGATCAGAGGGAATTAATGCTTTGGTGATAATGTTATTATCACTCCGACCCCTCTCGGTTTATTGAACGGGGTTTAATCCATGAAAATCGGCATCCTCGGTGGCACAGGGAATATGGGGCGAGGCCTCACTATCCGCCTTGCTTTAGAGCATAATATCCTTCTGGGATCCCGGAGCCTCGAAAAGGCAGGGCGCATCGCAAAAAACCTGAACAATATTGCCAGGGGCTTTTACCTTGACGAAATGCATGGCACTATCAAAGGCGTTATGAACGTTAAGGCGATCAAGGACTCCGAAGTAGTCATAATCACCCTCCCTGCGAAACATAGCCTCTCAACCCTTAAAGACCTCAAGGATCAATTCTCACCGGAGAAAGTCGTTGTATCCACAGTAGTCCCTATGACAAGAAAGAAGAAGCTATTTTATTGGACTCCCTTAGAGGAGAGGGACGACCCAGGATTCCAGGGGCGCTCTGCCTCAGAAGCGATCCAAGACATCGTAGAGCCATCACCTGTGATCACTGCATTCCAGACGGTGCCGGCTGCATACCTGAATAATATAGACGCGGTTCTAAACGTCGATGTCCTCATCGCAGGGAATCATAAACTTGCCCTCGCTAAGGTTTCGAAGCTGGTCAGGGATATCCCAAATCTTCGCCCACTCCGGGTGGGGCCCTTAATTAACTCAAAGTGGATCGAGTCCCTTACTCCACTTCTCCTCAATGCCGCAGTGCTGAACGGGCTCCATGACCCGACAATCAGGGTGATTCCTTGGATGCCTTCCTAGAATGACCCTTAAATCACTATGTACGAACAATTCTGGAATTGTTTTACGCGAACATATTCTTCTTTTCTGTGTCGTTTACATTCATCCTGAGTTTTTAATTTCCTATGAGAGCGTTTTTGCATGCAGAGCTTGAAGACAGCTCTTGAGATAATGCCTGAATTTTTTTTCTAAAACTATTAGTGAAAAAACATGATATAATGGGAAAAGTAACTGGCGGTTAGCTGAGTTAAACTCCAGGTAATTCTTTTGAAAATAGTCTTGATAAGAATCCTAATGATAACAAAGGTACAATAATCCCAAACAATTTTTCCTCTTTTTTTTTGAATAAAAGCTTGGCTATTTCCAATCAAACAAAGATTTCAATAACCTAATTTTATGCATGATGACCTAGGTTAACTCTTCAAGTTGTTCAATAAGATGTTTTAAACCCTGACTTAATATTGCGATTTCCCAGTTATCACATTCCGATACCATATCTAACCCCAATTTTATCGCTTCTACCCCTGTGTTAGGAGGAGCACATGGATCAACTATAATGTAATTTTGGGCGACGAAACTCACTTTGCACCTCACCATAACCCCCGGTCTTAGATCCTGAAAAATTGGATTTTCTCTATTGAATAGAATAACACGCCCGTCTCTCATTCTACCGATAATACTTTCGCCTTTACCCTTGAGGACGAGGACTTCCATCTCCTCGCCGAGATTAATTTCCCTCACAGGTATTTCAACATTATACATTTTCTATCTACTAGCATATGACATTCAGTTAATAAATCTGGCTTATTGAGAGACATTTGAAAAAAATATATCGAAATAACATATAAAATTCTTAATGCTTGCGTACCGCATACTATGACGCTCATACCATAGGGAAAATAGATTTATCGCTAGCGATAGATTTTTAAACTCTCTAGCGATATGAAAAACCTGGATAAGTGGGTATATGACCAATGTCTAAAGTAAAGGGAAAGATTCCCAGAGGATTCACAAGATTTTACGTTTTACATCTTATTAATAATGCTCCAATGACCGGAAAGGGAATTATTATGGAGGCAGAGAAAAAGAGCGATGGATTATGGAGTCCCTCACCTGGGCTGATTTACCCTTTGCTTGGAAGACTGTTAAGGGATGGATTGATCAAAGAAGCGGAGGGAGGTAGATTTATTATCACTCCCATTGGCATTCAGGTCCTATCCGATCATTCGAGATTTCAGAGGCAACTGGATAGACAGTTTGCCTTAGTACAAAAGTTGGGGTTATCGATGTTTACTGCTGGAAAATTAGTGGCGGAAGAGTCAATGGACCGAATCCTATGCGTAACTCATACGGTGAAGGAAAGGATGAGCCAAGGGTCCTTGGAACTACAGACGCGTTTTTATGAGAAATATCGAGAATTTTTAAAGAATGAGCTCAGTAAAATTAAGGAAAGTTAAAACAATAGACTTTATTCCTCCTTATGTTTACTTCGCACTCGCGACAATATACTTTCTTATAATGGGGGATAAAAATTCCTTTATTTTCATCATTTTGATTCCAGAGTTAATCAAGTGACATTTCCCAAAATCATAATGTTTTTATTTAGACTCCGTGCTTCGAAGGGTGGCGAAAGCCTTCCGCTACTATATGGCGGCTTCGATCCGACTGAGGCGTTTGCCTCTGAATGAAGGATCGATCTCCAAAAGCGGAAACAGAAATGACGACCTGAGAAGAGGCTTCGCTGCCTTCAGGTCGGATATGGGTCGAGCGAAGTCTCCTCCGACTATTTCAAATATATTCAGCTTTGCGANAANAATAATTCCGATTGATCCCGTCGGACCCCACTGCTATCGAGNTGGGACTAAGCCATGCTAGTNGAACGACCCGNACTATGGCGGGAAGTGGCAGACTGCTCAGTAACACGTAGCTAACCTACCCTNAGGACGGGTANAACCNNGGGAAACTGAGGTTAATACCCGATAGGTGTGNATTCCTGGAATGGTNNCACGCCCAAATGTAAACGCATCCANGTTTGNGTNANCGCCTNAGGATGGGGCTGCGGCCGATCAGGCAGTTGGTGAGGTAANGGCTCACCAAACCTTTGACCGGTACGGGCCATGAGAGTGGTAGCCCGGAGATGGGCACTGAGACAAGGGCCCAGGCCCTACGGGGCGCAGCAGGCGCGAAACCTCCACAATTCACGAAAGTGAGATGGGGTTATCTCGAGTGCCGCCTGATGAAGGCGGCTTTTCCACTGTATAACTAGCCGTGGGAATAAGAGGGGGGCAAGACTGGTGTCAGCCGCCGCGGTAACACCAGCCCCTCGAGTGGTGGGGATGATTATTTGGCCTAAAGCGTCCGTAGCTGGCCCTGTAAATCTCTCGTTAAATCCAACGTCCTAAGCGTTGGGCTGCGAGGGAAACTGCAGAGCTAGAGGGTGGGAGAGGTCAGCGGTATTCCTGGGGTAGGGGCGAAATCCATTGATCCCAGGAGGACCACCAGTGGCGAAGGCTGCTGACTTGAACACGCCTGACGGTGAGGGACGAAAGCTGGGGTAGCGAATCGGATTAGATACCCGAGTAGTCCCAGCTGTAAACGATGCAGGCTAGGTGTTGAGCTGGCCATGTGCTGGCTCAGTGCCACAGGGAAGCCATTAAGCCTGCCGCCTGGGGAGTACGGCCGCAAGGCTGAAACTTAAAGGAATTGGCGGGGGAGCACCACCAGGCGTGAAGCCTGCGGTTTAATTGGAGTCAACGCCGGGAATCTTACCGGGAGCGACAGCAGAATGAAGGCCAGGTTGAAGGTCTTGCTGGACGAGCTGAGAGGTGGTGCATGGCCGTCGCCAGTTCGTGCCGTGAGGTGTCCTCTTAAGTGAGGTAACGAACGAGACCCGTGCCCCATGTTGCTAACAGTATTTTTAGAATAGCTGAGCACTCTTGGGGGACCGCAGCCGACAAGGCTGAGGAAGGTGCGGGCCACGGCAGGTCAGTATGCCCCGAATCTCCCGGGCCACACGCGGGCTGCAATGGTAGTGACAGAGGGCTGCGACCCCGAGAGGGGGAGCCAATCCCTAAACACTATCTCAGTTGGGATCGAGGGCTGCAACCCGCCCTCGTGAACATGGAATGCCTAGTAACCGCCGGTCATCATCCGGCGGTGAATACGTCCCTGCTCCTTGCACACACTGCCCGTCGAACCACCCGAATGAGGTTTTGATGAGGCATGGTCGAAAGTTGGCCGTGTCGAATCTGGGCCTTGTAAGGAGGGTTAAGTCGTAACAAGGTGGCCGTAGGGGAACCTGCGGCCGGATCACCTCCTAAGAAAAACAGTCGTGGAGACTACGCTCGACCGAAAAAACTCAAATGCAATTCCGGACAATAATGATCTTGGAATGAAGGGCTAGAGATAGACTCCCTGGAGCGGGGGTCATTTCTCAATGAAGCCGTGTATAGACTTCCGACTCCAACCGTGGGACCGGGAAAATCTGCTGATATACTACGCTACCTGTTGGATGGCTTGGCTTGGGTGCTGATGAAGGGCGTGGCAAGCTGCGATAAGCCCCGGGGAGACGCATGCAGTCTTCGATCCGGGGATCCCCGAATAGGACTTCCTGGCGGCTTCGGCCGCCGCTCCGTGAGGAGCGGGAACCCCCTGAACTGAAACATCTTAGTAGGGGGAGGAAAAGAAACCAATTGGGATTTCCTGAATAGCGGCGAGCGAAAAGGAAACAGCCTAAACCGAACGCTTAGGCGAAGAGCCTTAGCGAATGTGGTGTATGGGATCGGTCTCTCTCTCCTCGGTGAAGCCGAGGTGTTCTGGAAAGCTCCGCCATAGAGGGTGATAGCCCCGTAGGTGTGAGCCGAGAGTGATTGG
>PBSW01000022.1 GCA_002726865.1 Candidatus Bathyarchaeota archaeon | reverse complement strand
GACTAATCTTTAACTCCCGCCCAATTAAAAGAGAGTCATTAATATTCCACCATGTTTTCTAGGAAAGGTGAACAACATGGACAGTGATATAGCAGTTTTAAAGAGATTAACCGAGCACGCTTTTTCAAGGCTTGAAAGGACATGCGACGGCATCACGGAAACTGAGGCGAACTGGAAACCAATTGAGGAAGCCAATAATGTTCTATGGATCCTTAACCACCTAGGAAGGATTACTAATTATTCTCTCCCACGTATAATAAAAGGAAATCCAAAATACATTCCTGAAGGATGGCCTGAAGAATACGAGAAACAGGGTTACAGCTTGAAAAAGGCCCTTGCCGATATTCAGACAGGGAAAGAAACCGTCCTCGAAGGCCTAGGTAATCTAGAATCAGCATCTCTAGCTGAGATTATACCCCTTTGGGGTGGCCCCAAGAGGAGAGATTTCGGCCTCTTTTCATACATTTTGGAGATAGCAATCCACAGAGGCCAAATAGCTGCCCTCAGAGGGAACATCAAGCGCCGACGAGAAAGAGACACAAGCTTTCTAACCTAGACTCAACTTCATTCCTTTTTTTTAACCCATTTTTTTTCAACCCATATATGCATATGAGGTGACAAAATAAACCAACAAAAAAGAGAGGCGGAAGACTCGTTCACAGCCTGGGGCCACGCCAATATTACATCCAAGCACAGTACGACGATTATGGTAACAACAGACAAATATCTATCGAGGAAGGGTGATTGTATTCTCGCTGTGCATGCCGAGAGAGGTCTGAAAGACATTTCCCCAGAGCTCAAGGACATTATCAAGAACGAGAAGGCGGAAGTTATTTTCATCATGGAAACCGGTAATCAAAGCCTAGTTGTAAGAGGGAAAGGTCATCCACGGCTGACCCTTGCCAGCCCCTCAGATATAGTGATCAGGAAAAGTAACTTTATCTGCAATAGAACACTAATGATAAAAGCGGACAAGTCATCATCTGATATCCCCCTGGAATTTGTAAGTCTCCTCCATAACCATCATAGTAAGGTTAACATAAAAATCAGAGGAATCTTGTGACACATCAAATGAAAGTTATGGGAAAATATGTATATTCTATATTATTTGTGACACCTAGAGGGCACATTGTTTTGGAAGGGTTTTATACATGGGTATTCCCATGCTTTCAGAGATATTAATGAGTGATGACAAAAGCCTTCAAAGGACACCAGGAAAGATAACTCAGAAACAATTCAAGTTTCTCGAGAGCCAAGTGGAACAAGGAAGATTCGGGTCCATGAGCGAGGCAGTAAGAGCAGCAATCGATAGGTTCAGCGTTAGCTCATCTTACAAAGGAGGCGCCTTATTAATTGGAGAGGCTCTGGTGGGAAAGGGAGACGAAATAGCACACATCGATCTCATGATCGGGGACAAGCAGGGCCCCGTGGGTTATTCCTTTGCCCAATCCTTGAGTCATCTCTCTGCCGGACACACTCCCCTCCTCGCGGTGATCCGCCCCAATCTCACCCCGAAGCCCCATACAGTCATCGTCCCCAAGGTTACGATCAAAAACATGGAGGATGCTGCAAAGATCTTCGGGCCGGCCCAATCAGCCGTCGCAAAGGCAGTAGCGGATGCCGTTGAGGACGGTATCATTCCAATGGCCATTCTTGATGACTGGGTAGTCATCGTCAGCGTTTTTATCCACCCAAAGGCTAAGGACGAGCGGAGAATATGGCAATATAACTACAGTGCCACCAAGCTTGCCTTGAGCAGGGCTCTCCAGGCCTATCCGCCCTGGGAGAAAATCCAATACGATAAGGACAGGGTTAAGCACCCCCTGATGGGCTTCAGACCCCCAAGGCTCTGGAGGCCCCCATATCTTCAGATTGCCTTAGATAACCCAAATATCGAGATGATCAAACAAGTCATAAAGAATGTCCCAAGGAACGACAACGTGATCCTTGAGGCGGGGACGCCTCTCATAAAGAGATACGGAGTCCAAGTTATCAGAGAGCTCAGGAAGATCAGAAAGGACAGCTTCATCATAGCCGACCTTAAGACCATGGACGTCGGGAAAGTAGAGGTGGACATGGCATTCGAGGAGACCGCAGATGCGGTATGCTGCGCTGGGGCAGCATCATCTGCCACCATAGACGAATTCATCTACGAGGCCCGGAGGCTCGGGATCTACTCATTCCTCGACCTAATGCAAGTGGATGACCCTGTGGAGAAGCTGAAAGGACTCAAGAAAATCCCTGATGGGATCATCTTCCATAGACCCATTGACACTGAGCATAGGGGTGCCGAAGTCAGATGGGGCTATATTTCAAAGATCCGGGAGGCCTTCCGGGACAGCAAGCTTCTCATCGCTGTTGCAGGGGGCATCCGTCCCGATACTGCCCAGTTCGCCCTAGAAGCAGGCGCCGATATCCTCATCGTGGGACGATACATTACCCAGTCCAAGGACGTGGAAAGATCCGTGAAGGAATTCCTTCCGCTGTTACAGGGGGACATAGACCTCTTTAGGGTCCACATTGAATGAGCAGTAAGATACAAATACCCTGCTTCAATCTTTCCTCTGAGTCCCGGTTTGAGAGCCAAGGCAGTCGCAACCATTCTATGCTTCCAAATCTTCTTAGGAGCCATCCCAGGAACGCTAGGAGCCAAGCCGTCAAGGTACTTGTTCAAATCCACATATACCTTCGAGAACCGGGGCGAAACCCCCTATATCATCGTCAATGATGACGCTGAGGTCCCTTTGTTCGTTAATAACGACCGACAGAAGGCTATTATAATCCATGCAAGCCATGAGATTTTAGAAGAAATCCACGGAGTGAAGGGCAAACCGGTGGGATACCTGGATTTACCATCGGAAATTGAGGCCGGCGGATCCCTTGCCTTCTCAGTGAAATATCTTATAGAGTCAGGAGGGATAAAACGTCCCATTATCGACCCTATGGAATCAAAGGCGTTGAGGGATATTCCAGAAAGATTGGTGGATAGTTATACTTCTGAGACAGAGACCTTTAGGTTGAATGATGAGATCGAGGGCCTAGCTTTAGAGCTTATGGACGGGAGCACTGATGTACTTGAGATCGTCACGGATGTCCTTAACTGGGTGATCACTCGGATTACCTATCGAAATTTTGAGGTGCCACGCTATCCTGATGAGACCCTTGAGAGCCTCCAAGGAGACTGCGACGACCAGGCGATCCTTATGATCTCAATACTTCGCAGTCTCGGGATACCCGCCTTCCTACAAATTGGGGTAGTTTTCAGCGAGAGCATCTCAAGCGAGTCATCCTCCTGGGAAGGCCACCTTACCTTCGTACAGGACGGAATAGGATGGCACGGGTGGGCCATGGTCTACATCCCCCCATGGGGCTGGATCCCCATAGACCTAACCCTCACCAACGCCAAGGATCCCCTAGACATGATCAAGAGGGCACCTGAGTACTCGAGCAACATAGTCACAGCATTTAACGTCTCCGAGCACCACTATATCGCGGAAAGCCGCAGATCCCGGGAGAAGGTTGTAGCCAGCGAAATTTACATCACTATCGCCGACATAGCCACTGTGAACGCCAATATCTCCTTTTGGAACAGCTATAACATCATCGGAGCCTTTGTAATAGGGGGCACTATCCTCGTTGGCGTCTTTATGTTTATTTCCAAGAAAAGACCTTACATATGCATCAGTGCATATCCACACCCTTGTTAAATGTCCTTTAGTATTTGATGTAAAAGTTCAACAGTGGATGTCTAAAAAAATGAATATATATCATCACTGTGCCCTAAATGCCCACATGCGTCCGGATAGCTAGGTTTATCTTATAAAAGAATGCTCGGTGTGCCAATTTGATCCCCCCGGAAAAATTCCTGCTGCTAGTCTCCTCAACCCTTTTCCTCAGCTATGTGAGTGGCCTAGTCTACACCAAAACGAAGATACCAGACATCCTCTGGCTCTTGGGGTTTGGCACTGTTCTGGGACCAATATTGGGTATCTTCGAAAAGGAGAGTTTCGTTTCGGTATCGCCTCTCATGGGGGTGATTGCCATCTGCATAATCACCTTCAACTCGGGGATAGGGCTGGATTTCCGGATCCTACAGAAGACCTTTCTAAAGTCCGTCGCCCTCACGCTTACTACATTTTTTGCCATAGTCATTGTAATTGGCTTGGCTATCAGCTTCATAGCCCCGGGGAGCTTCAGTTTAATCGAGGGAATGCTCTTAGGGAGCATGGTGGCTGGGATCAGCACAGTCGCCGTGACGAGCCTCATGGATGGCCTCAGTAGGCTCTTCCCCAACATGGAGAGTTCTCGGGCTCTCCTAATGCTAGAGTCTACTCTATGTGACCCCATAAGGATGGTGGCTGCCATCACCCTAATCCGGATGATCATGCTCCCCGGGGTCTCCATTAGGGACAGCGCGAGGGATATCGTGTTCACCTTCGTAATGGGATCGTTTATAGGCCTTGTCATAAGCATGTTCTGGGCTGAGGTGCGAAACAGGCTCATGGGTGAGCCATTTAACAACATGATAACCCTCGCAGCTCTCTTCCCCACATATTTCCTCGCGGAGAACCTAGCAGGTGACGGAGCTGGGACAATGGCAGTCTTCGTCTTCGGGCTAGTCTTAGCTAACTATAAGCAGGTGGCTAAAGGGCTTAAAATCAACAAGAGCCTCAGAACAGACAAGCAAAGTCTTATCGATTTCAACGAGGAAATTATCTTTCTCCTGAAATCCTACTATTTCGTCTATATCGGTCTAATAGTTATCATATCAACAAAATATTTCCTGATTGGTCTAGAGTTAGTAATGATACTAATTGCTATCAGATACGTAATAGCCTCCTCCATCGGAAAGTTCATGGGGTTCACCATCGAGGAGAAGGTAATATCTCGAATTGTCTATACACTGGGGACATCCACCCTTGTAATGTCCCAGCTCCCCTTGATCTTCGACCCGGAAATGAACTTCATAACCAACCCCGGGATATACCCAGACCTATGCTTTCCCATCGTCATTGGAACTCTGATCTTCTCCTCAGTCGTAAGCCCTATCATCGCAAAGAGACAGCTTGAAGCTGGGGGGCCTAGCGCCTATAATTGAGAAGATGAGGAGCCCCTTCTTTCCTTTAGACGGTATTGATCGGCTCAACCTAAACCGTTGTGGATATCATTGATCCTTAACACGAATTGTCGCATGTCCCCGTTTAAGGTTCATCAGGTTCTCTCTAGTTCCCCTAACATCATGCTGCCGAGGGACCCCAGATCAAAAAGTTATTAACCCATTGTGATCGTTTCACGCATAGGTTAGATTATGAAAAATCCGACCAATACTTGATTATACAGGAAATTAATGAAAAGGGGATCCCCATTTACTCCTGCGTGCCCCGATATAGGTCTAAAAGAGATTGTACGAGCGCGTCTTCGCTCTCTAATCGAGAAATAGCCAGTGGAATACCCTCGCTACGGGCAAGAACTATAGCCAAAGGATCGATATCCCCCTTAGCTCCGTGGAGTATTATGATACGGGGTTTGAAAGGGCTGATCTTTACCGCGATCATAGGGGATCTACCGTGGCTCACACCAATGAAAATTAGAGCCCGCTCGCTGGTAGTCCCAAAGATCCTGTAGAAGTCAAGGCCTGAGAGAGTTTTGATCGCCTTAAGGCTGTCGATCACCGTGTATCCATAGACCTCCTGCTCGAAGGATCCCTTCCCTACGAGAACTTCGCAGTCTAGAGCCGTACAGATCTCACCGATTTTGACAGGTGCCACGAATTCCCTGATATCGCGGAACACGTCACCTGGAGTCAAAGCTATCCTAGACATCTGCTGCACATAGCGTCCTCCCTTTCTATTATCGATCTCCAGTAGAGCCCTAACGAACCGCTTGATGAAGGCACTCCCAGGAGATCGCCTGCGCCCTGTCTCATAGTCACTTATTACAGAAGGGGAGAGCCTGAGTTCTTGAGCCATCTCAACCTGATTGACCTGGAGAAGACTCCGCCACTTTCTCATGGTAACTCCCGGATTCTGGGCTAAAACTATCTCGCCGGCTACACGCTTAGCAAGCATTTCTGTGACGGAGTCGTTGGATAGCATCTGGTAAGAAAAAAGGGTAGATGGTTAAAAGGGTGGAGGGCTCAAACACCGGCCTTCTCCAGTAAGATCTCCCATTTATGGTCAACCCAGACCTGGATGCTATTAATGAGGTCGTCACGCTTTTCAGGCCTGAACAGGTGCCGGAACCTTCCCTGGGACTTTAAATAATCTTCCACAGGTTTTTTTGAGGCTGGTCTCTTGGCTATCCCGGCGCTCGGCCCAGAGAGCTTGTAGAGGGGTCGGCCGTCATCTATTGTACACTCATAGAGTGGGAAAAAGCATGTCTGAGTTGCCAGCTTTGAGAGGGAGACGGTCTGTTCCATGGGATATCTCCAGCCCCTTGTGCAAGGGATGAAGGCGTGAAGGAATGTTGGGCCCTCGACCTCGAAGGCCTTTCTTGATTTTCTCATAACGTCCATAGGCCACGCAGCGTTCATGGTTGCCACATAGGGAATGCCGTGGGCGATGACAATATCGTCGATGGGCTTATGCCACTCCTTTTTGCCGGGGATGACGCTGCCCGCTGGGCTCGTCGTGGTCGAGGCCGCAAAGGGCGTCCCTCCGCTTCTCTGAACCCCAGTGTTCATGTAGCCCTCATTGTCCAAAAGGACATAGGTAAAGTCATGACCCCGCTCTAATGCACCTGACAGAGCTTGGAGCCCAATGTCGTAGGTTCCTCCGTCTCCGGCGAAGGCGATGACATCTAGGGTTTCATACTTTGCTAGAGGGCCTTTCCCTTTCTTTCTCTGGGCCTGCCATGTAGCCTCAATACCGCTCGCAGTGGCAGCTGCATTCTCAAAGGCATTATGAATCCAGGGTATATTCCAGGAGCTGTATGGCATTATGCTGGTGGCTACCTCCAAGCATCCTGTCGCCGTTGTGGCAATGGTGGGTCCCCGGGTCGCCTTAAGTATCATCCGTACTACGATGGAGTGTGCACAACCGGCACAGAGTCTATGGCCAGAGGCTAACACTTCAGGTTTCCTCGAGGCTTGCTTTAGATTAAGGTCGCTCACCAATAATCCCCCTAAGGTATCGCTCCTACGTAGTTCACTGCCTCAGGTGCCTTTCCTGTGTCCTTAATCTCAAGGAGGTTTTCAAACATTCCCCGGATATATTGAGGATTTGTGTCCCTTCCTCCAAGGCCATGAACGTAGTTGGTGATTATGGGTTTTTCAGAGAGATGATAGAGCGCTGCCTTCATCTCTTCATATAAGGGACCTCCTGGAGCCCCAAGGCTCAACGACTTGTCTAATACTCCAACCACAGGTAAGTCTCCGAGGGCCTCAATTATTGCATCAGTAGGGAACGGCCTAAATACCCTCATCCTAATGAGGCCGGCCTTTACCCCCTCATCTCGAAGCCGGTCAACTACATACCTCACGGTCCCCATCGTAGAGCCAAGACCGAGAAGGGCAACCTCAGCATCCTTCATATTATGGGGGTGAAGCAGGTTGTAGCTCCTCCCAGAGACTTTTGCATACTCTGTGTCGATCTCTGGGATCACATTGAGGGCGTTCTTCATGGCCTCAACCTGGTGGAGCTTATGCTCGAAATAATAATCCTGGAGGTCTACGGGGCCGAAGCTAAGGGGGACATCAGGATTGAGTCTCAATTCTGTCTCTCCCATGTGCCCCTTCACTGTGATGAATTCACGTTCACCTACAAAGTCTTTAGCGACTTTGTCTTGGAGCGTGTAGACGTTCTCCATGGTGTGGCTAAGTGTGAAACCGTCTAGGCAAACCATCACCGGGAGCAACACGTCCGGGTGCTCCGCTATCCTCCACGCTGTGAGGCTAGCGTCATAGACCTCCTGGCTGTTCTCACAGTGGATCTGAATCCAGCCGCTATCCCTGGCGCCCATGGAGTCGCTGTGGTCATTGTGGATGTTAAGGGGCCCCCCTACGCTACGGTTAGCCACTGCCATGATTATAGGTAACCTAAGGCCCGACGCGATGTGAGTGATCTCCAACATCAATGCCAACCCGTTCGCGGCGGTTGCTGTATAGGCTCTCCCCCCGGCGGCAGAGGCGCCTACGCAGCAGCTGAGGGCGCTGTGCTCCGACTCTACTGAGACAAACTCAGTATCTACCTCGCCGTTGGCTACGTACTCACTGAACCTCTCAACGATTATCGTCTGGGGTGTTATGGGGTACGCTGCGACAACGTCGGGGTTTACCTGCTTTGTTGCGTATGCCGCCGACTCGTCACCATTCAAGCCTATCAAAGTTTGTTTTGTGTTCATTATTTTCTCACCATCTCAATGCACTTGACAGGACATTCCTCAGCGCAGATACCACAGCCCTTACAGAAATCATAGTTGACAATGGGATCTCCATCATCATTCATCGCTATTGTCCCCTCTGGGCAAAAGTAGTGGCAAAGGGTGCACTGGGTACATCTCTCTAGATTAATCACAGGATTTTCCACACCCCAGTCTCCTGTCGGATATTCTAGGGAAGATTTAGTCATTACTGCTCCTTTTGGGAGATTACTTGCCCCGGGATTCTTGGAACTTATTCTTTGCCAACCTCCACGTACGCGGTTTTTATTAACTTCAAGTTGAGTTCACCGATTCGCCCCGTGAATCGTTTTCCTACAGCCCACAGTATAGAGTCAAGTGCCACTATCTCAGTCGTCCTCACTACTGCCCCAAGCATGGCGGTGTTGGTTATAGGTCGCCCGAGAATTTTTAAAGCGAGGCTAGTAGCGTCGAGAACATAGAGTTCCCCTTGCTGCACCCCTAGGACTGCTCTCATCTTTTCTTGAGATTTGTCAGTGTTCACAACAATCTTGGTATCTTGCGTCAATCCCTCGAAAACGGAAGGACCCATAAGGGTAGGATCTAGGACCACAACGACGTCAGGCTCATAAATGCTAGAATGTAGGTGAATTGGATCTTCGCTAATCCTTGTGAAAGCAGTTAACGGCGCCCCAGATCTCTCAGGTCCAAAGGCGGGGAAGCTCTGAATATATTTCCCCTCAATCAATCCGGCCTGGGCGAGAAGCAAAGATGCCGTCCAAGCCCCTTGACCTCCCCGGCCGTGAAAGCGGATCTCGATCAGCCTTTCTCTCAAGTGTGACACCCGCGAAATCAGTCTTGTGTATGTAACGCACTATTAAAATATAGTCTTAAAGCGGGAATTATCAGATCAACTGTCTCCTTATCTCATTTAGTTCGTCACGTTTTCTTAAGGCTTGGGCCCCAGCAGCCTCGGCAAACCGCACCCAATCCCAGGCAAAAGATTCATATGCAAAGTTGATTGCCCTTGATGAAGATATTATAAGACCATCCCCATTGCCGTTGGAGCCGCACTCGAGGGCTGTCTTTGGATCGCCTCCCTGAGGCCCCAGCCCAGGGGACAGGATCAAACGCTCCTCCCCTATAATTGATCTGATTTCCCCTAGCTCAGTGGATGCAGTACATCCAACCACAAATCCATTGCACCCATGAGCCGCGGCGTCACGGGCAAGCTTTAGATAGAGTGGCTCCCCGCCCACTGTCTGAGACATGTAATCGTGGGCCCCAGGATTGGACATCCGGCATAGGCTGAATATCCCCTTGTCCCTCTCTCTAGCCCAGGTATATATGGCGTCGCTTCCGTTTTCATACCCCGGGAATGGATTGAAGGTGACCGCGTCGAACCCTGCATCGGTTATCCAGTGGAGGCCCGCAGAGTTCGTGGATCCAATGTCAGAAAATTTGATATCTAAGAGGGCAAGACACCCCCCATCGTGAATTGCCTCAACGATCTCCCTGAGGTCCTGGAAGGAAAATGTGTAGAGGATAAATTGGGCATTAGGCTTTATTATCGGGGTATAGGGAGCGACGGCTTTGATCACGTCGAGGCAAAACTTTTTGGTTCCTTCAATTACCCCATGATATTCGATCAGCTTCGAGGGAATCACGTATTTATCTCTCATTTTAGAAGTGACAGGGTCAAGCCCAACGCAAAGGAAGCTCTGCTTCTCCCTACTTAGCTCATAATATCTCTTCACGAAGCCTTGGCCTAGCATGTCAAAAGTAAATTCAGTTCATAGAGTAATAAAAGCTCTCTAGAGGATGCTGAGGCGGGTTATCCGATTGTTTTTAATCAGATCAAAGGAAATATCCACAGGAAGATGCAGACGTGGTAATGGTGAGCGGGGAAGACGAGATGCGGAAACTCCTGAAGATTCGTCAAAACTTAGATGATAACATTCGGGAATTGGAAGGAGAAATTAGGGATCTGAGGAAAGCCATAGCAGAAATCGACAGGAGCATTGTTAGGCAGGGATTCCGAAATCCTGTGCCACCAAAGATTGAAACCCAGCTAGATAGTGAAGACAAAGGAATATCTGTAAAATCAAAGGATGGTGTGACCCTGGGTTACATGCGTATCGACGATGAGATCATTTTGTTCAAACCCGTGGAGAGCCTCGCGTTCACTATCTCGATTCCCCCCTTCCAGGCATTCTTTCTCGAGAGAGTACTGGGAAACATGAAGGCAACGGATGAAGCAAAGGCCGCAGGAGGAGAGACCCCATTTGGGGAAGTGCTATCGTTCGAGGTGGAAACGGATAGCGATAGAATTACAGGTATCACCATCAGGAATTTCGGTGACGAAAGGCGACTTAGGGAGATCCAAAGCAGCTTACGCTGGGCCTTAGACAAAATGTACGAGAAGCTTATCCAGAACTAATTCTTGAAGAAGTGTCCTGCTAATATTATCGATCATATGACGTAGCGATAGGATACTGAAGTGCCTGCGGTCTGGCTTTCTAGATTTATCTGGATTACGTCTCCTGGTTCGGCTCCAAGTATTATTGCAACGGGGTCGCTAAACTTTATCCGTGGGTATTTGTATAGCTCGGAGTGGTACTTTTCCATTAGTGCCTTCTTGCCCTCCTCGGTAACGAGCTCGGCGTTAGAGACGTACTTATGCATAAAGAGATCGAACGTGGGTAAGGAGGGAGGTATCAACTCCACATTTAGCTTTGGCGCATTGGCCTTAGCCGAATAAGTGTATTTGCCACCGCCCACCATGATTCCCTTTGTAGCTTCAGCCTCCACGACAAGGTCTCGGAGCTCCCGAATGAAGGCTATTCCAATGGTTTTCTGGTTGATGAGAATCTGCATAACAAATGTCTCCTCGCCTCGGCTGAGATTGTAAGTTATTGTCTGATCTTCTTGTTCACGTTTCTTGACTTTGAGATTCCTATACTTTAGAATTAGGTTTGCTCGCTTTTCTTCGTCAGATTTCGCTTTCCTAGACACGGTAGATCAGTCCTATCTCGCTTTTAGGTGCTTCACGATGGGGGCCCGCACCTTCCGAAATATGCGATATCCACAGAACGGACATCGAAACGATATGTATTCTTCTAGCTCCTTGAAATTGACCCGACGGCCACAGCGGACACACTCGTAGTCTGGGCCACTTTTTAGTTCAGGATCGTTAGTGTTTCCTTGTTCGTCCATGAAATCCCTCAGATGCAAATAACAACTTTCAGGCTCTGATTAAAACATATCGTATGTGATAAACGCTTTGATTGGTTGAATACTATTTGTTTGAAGAGTGTAAAATAAACAATAACACACTCGTGAAAAATGAGACAAATGAAGAAAAGAATTTGCTTAATTAGCAAGGTATATCTAGCAATAACTGGGACTCCATTTTCCGCGTACGATCTAAGGTTTTGTCTCGACCGTGTTTTCCACCTTTGAGGGTTTCTGAAGATGCTTATTCTTGATATATTGACATTTATTTTAGAAAATTAGGCACATTTTGAATCTCCCTTGTTAATAATGGATGAAGGTTATAATTAGAATTAAGGAGAAGTAAAACAGTTCACTGGTTACAATATCTTTTACTAGGGTCGCGCACGATAATTGAGCCAGCTGAAAAGGTTTCAGACAGCGTTTATATCCTTAAAGGTAGGATAAATGTACGCTTTAAAGATGTAGAAATAAGGGAAGTATCGAGGTTTTTTAAAATCGGCTGTAAAATCATCTTTCATCTGAGGCCTAAATTATAAGGGTCCCTATCACGATCCTTTCAGTGACCATACCAGAAATCTCCACATCAACAACCTCCCCTTCCATGCCTAGAGCCCGCTGAACCAACACTACGGGTCCATGGAGCATAGGATAGGCGACATGAAACCGGTTGTCTTTCAAGTACGGTTCAGCAATAACTGCCTTGATACGAGTCCCGATCAGTTTCTCCTTGAGCCCTGAATTGGCCCTAAGTGCTGCATCATAAACCAAGCCACTGAGCGGATCCTTTGCAGAAGGGGGCGCCCGCGGCAGATCTTGGTATGTCGACATGGGAAGCGGCTGGAAGCGGTAGAGGATGATCCTCGAAGCCCCCGCAGCCACGCTATCATCAATGGCCCTAACAGTCGCTTTGACGGTTTCGTAATTCTGCCCGGGCAAACCATGAATGAAATAGACATAAGGTTTAAGACCTGCTTTTCCAAGCCTCCTAACAGCTTCTAGGTTCTCACTCGGCGTGGATGATCGTCCAATGATTCTACTTTGTATTTCCGAGCCCGTCTCGAAGCCGATATTGACTGGTGTCCCGGATAAATACTTGCCCAGTATTTTTGCGGCCTTTTCCATAACGAGGTCTCCTTTGAGATTCTCGATCATCAGGGATGCCTCTCCTTCGGCTATGGGAGCCAAGTCTGATAGTCCTGAGAGCAAGTTTTCTAGGGCCTCATAGTTGGGTTCTGGGCTCCTGGGATCTGTTAATGGTTCAGGCTCTACCTGGAGATCCCGACCATAATCAAGGAAACCTGGGGCGCTTAAAACTATTCTGCGGACTCCCTCCCGAAGGAGATTTTCTACCTCTTCATAGATCTTTTTGACTGAGCGACTTTTTGGAGGGCCAAACAGGCTAGGCACTGAGCAGTATCCGCACCCAGGAGGCAGGCTATGGGGACAATCGTATCTCGACTCCAGCCCTCCGGAGCGGCAGAGATCACAAACGTTACAGGTCTCTTCCGAGAGGGATCCCTGAGCTCGATGATAATTACTACATCCCCTAAGGACCTCAACATAGACCCTAGCGGCGCGGAAGAGGGGGTAGCTGGTGATGGTGTGTGTCGATGGGGTGAGGCTGTCGTATTCCATGCGGCTCATTCTTGGTCTGAGAGGGTTGACCTGGGTACCGTTATCCGTCCTGTAACTTATCCCTTTGACCAGGGACAGCTCGCCCTCCGCAGGAATTGTTCCTTCGTTCAGTCCTAGGCTTAGAAGCTCCAACAATGTGAGCTCGCCTTCCCCGGTCACCGCTAGGTCCGCTTTAACTCTTTGAAGGATTTCTACATCCGAAGCAATAGGTCCTCCGATGAGGGCGGGTCCCTTTGACTCTTTTTTCCATCGCCTTATTATTCGCCTGACGGTAGGAAGGTCAGAGGTCATTCCTGTGACCAGGAGCAGATTGTAAGTCGATAGGTTGAACTCTCGTCTATTTACTTGCTCAATGGGGGCGACCGTCGGTTCTATTCCTATGGATTCTAGGACGCCTGCAATGGTCCGTGAGCCCGCACCGATTACGTCTCGTGTCGCTTGCCGTTTTCCTTTGCCGTAGGCAAGGGCGTCCACAATTAGGGGGTTCACGGATTCATACCTCTATGATGATTGAGATAAACATTGTCCGTTTGATCTTGTATGGAGTTGTTAGGTATTTTGGCGAGCGCTGCAGCTTTGGTACGATGACGGGATTATCGCTAAAGTCTCCGTTGAGAATACAGACTCCAGACAACAATTAATTGGTTAAAGTAAAATCAGTTTCCGCTGGCGATCATATAAGGTTTTTATCTGACACAAGGAGTCTGATTTTTGCATGCAATACCACCTGATCCTCACTGAGAAGTGTAACCTCAGCTGCGCATATTGCGGGGGAACGCGCCACATCGAGGGGCTCCCTTTGGATCCATCATATTCCATTCAGGAGCTTAAGACCTTCATTTTGGGAGATCCCGAGCCGGTTATAGGGTTCTACGGCGGAGAGCCCACCCTAGCCCTAGGGTTGATGGAGGAGGTCATGGATATCATTCCAGCGAAGGCTTTCACACTTCAAACTAACGGTACCCTTCTAACAGAGATAAGTGACAAAAATCTCCATGGGCTCCACTCTATCCTTATCTCAATAGACGGGGGGAGGGAAGTAACTGACTATAACCGAGGTGCTGGAACCTATGAGGATGTGCTCCGGAACGTCAGGGATGTTAGATCTAGGGGCTTCGAGGGAGACCTTGTGGCAAGGATGGCGTTTTCCGACCATGGTGATATATACAGGGATGTGATCCATCTTCTCCAGTTATCTGACCCACACTTCGACCACGTCCATTGGCAGCTTGACGTATTCTGGTCCGACCTCGAGCAGAGGCCCCATGTAGAAAATTGGCTTGAAGGATACGACGAGGGGATAATGAGGCTTATCGATCATTTTCATGAATCCCTACAGGAAGGCGTTGTGCCTGGCATGGTCCCATTCATACCATTGCTAAAGAGCCTCCTTACCGGAGAGCCTACGCCACACATTCGTTGCGGTGCCGGAGCCACAAGCTTCACCATCATGACCAATGGGCGAATCGAGGCCTGCCCCATTGCGCCGGAGCTAAAGTTCAATCATGTATCAAATCTTCAAACAGGGAATCCTATGACATTGAAAAACTCTATTGATATGTTGTCCCCTTGCACGGAGTGTAATTATCTCTGGGTTTGCGGTGGGAGATGCCTATTTGTAAATATGACCAAGTTTTGGGGAGAGGAGCTATTTGAACGGGTTTGTCACACCACAAAATCAATGATTCGAGGGCTGGAGGGGATCACTCCCAAAGTGAAGGCTTTGATCGAAGAGGGAGTTATAAATATCGACTATTTCGATTATCCCGAGATCAACAACGGGTGCGAGATAATACCTTAAAGCTAGTGTTTTAACAGGGATTTTTTCATTTGAGTGGAAGGTTATAGTAATAATGTAATACTCCAAACAATATACAGTTTAAAGCAGCATTATTGTGGGGTGTGAAAATTGAATTACGCAACTGTCAAAACCTTTGACATTCCCGGAGCTTGGTACCGGACCCTGGAGAAAATCTGGATGAACGGGGACGACTTCAACGTGGGCTATGGCTCTGAGATCACGATGACTAGAAAGCTCAACCTAAGTATCCGAATCACCAACCCGGAGAGTAGACCACTCATTGCTGAGAAGGCCCCATGTGATATGAAGTATATCAACTCTTATGCACTCCAGTACCTCTGGGCAGGGGTCAAGGAGGAGGGAGAGACCTATACCTACGCGAGTAGGCTCAGGGAGCCTGTTGACCAGATCACACAGGTTATTGAGAGGTATGTCAAGGAGCCCCAGGACCGTCAGCTCACTATGGTGATCAGGCAGCCCCAGGACATCCATAAGACACTGGAGGGCAAGAAGCATGAGCCGCCGTGCCTCACCGTAATGGACACTGAGCTTCTTGATGGGAAGATGCACCTTACCTGCTACTTTAGATCATGGGATGCCTATGCAGGGCTCCCAGCCAACATTGCGGGTATCCAGGTGTTCAATGAGGCCCTGGTCAGTGAGCTTAACGACAGAGCGGGCACTGATTACACTACAGGGGAGCTGATCTTCCACTCAAAAAACTGCCATATTTATAGCCGTCTCAACGACCTCGTGGAAGAGATCATAGCGCCAGGTGAAGACGCAAGACGACAGCGGAAAAAATAAGCATTATTTATACCAAGAGAGACAAGTTTCAAAGAATCCTAATTTCCGGGATCATAATCTATATTTTCATATAATCGCGTATCAGTGCCCTTTCTACAGGTTATTTGCCTTTCTCTCAGCCAATTTCTTCGTCAAGGCCAAGATAAGGGCCTCTGTGGAATGTTCACTCGAGATCACGTCGACATGTACTCCATACTCAATAAAGGCCTTGCTTGTAACAGGCCCGATAGTGGCGACGATTGCATCGCAAAGACCATCCCTCAACTCATCATCTAAGGAATGGGCTTCGGCAATCTTGAATAGGTTCTTCCCTGTTGATGCACTCGTGAAGGTCACCGCGTCAACCTCCCTTCTTACAAGGGATTTGATGAGGTCGAGCGCGGGACCTACACTGTCGGGTATTTCAGATATGTAAGCTGTAACCTCGTCCACCTTAGCTCCTCTCTTTTCTAGGACGCACCGGAAAATCTCGTCAGCATTACTCGAGCGGGGTATCCCAATATTCAATCCTTGTAGGTCTATTTCAGAGAGACTATTCAGCAATCCCTTGGAGCTGTGATCGTGCGGGACAATCTTAACTTCAACGCTGTGAAGCCTGAGCGCGTCCTGTGTTTTGTTCCCTATGGCGACAACTATGACATCACCTAACGCCTTCAGAAGATTGTGCTTCAGCCTTGCGTCAGCTGCTACTTGGAAGAGGCTCCTGACGCTTTTGACACTCATGAAGATGAGTATGTCTATGTCTCCGTGTGTGGCTTTTCGGATGAATTCTTCGACCCTTCCAATGTCCTCAGGAGGACGTATCTTTACCGTAGGGGCTAGGCGGGGGACTCCTCCAAGACTCTTCACGAGGTTGGCCATGGCCGTGTTATACCCTACAGGTCTGGTTATCGCCACAACCATCCCTCGGAGGGGGAGCTCAGGGTCAGTCTTCAACCCAACGGATCTCCTCTCTGAGCTCGACAACTCGGCCGATTATGGTGATTGCAGGTGCCTTGATGTCCTCTGCCCTGGCCTTAGCCTCAATGGTCCCGAGGGTTCCTGTGATGGTCCGTTGATCCGCCATTGTCCCTTTTTCAATAAGGGCAACAGGGGTCTCTGGGTCCTTACCTCCGCTAAGGAGTCTCTGTACGATGCCTCTCAGGTTCCGGACCCCCATCATTACAACGAGGGTGTCCACGGATTGAGATATCTTCTCCCAATCAATAGTCTCCTCTGTCTTGGTGGAAGCCTCATGGCCTGTGATGAACGCGACGCTAGAGGAGATGTGTCTTTGGGTGAGGGGTATCCCTGCGTAAGCAGGAACGGAAATGGCTGAAGTGATGCCGGGGACGATCTCATAGGGTATACCCTCCCCGCTGAGGAACTGGGCCTCCTCACCTCCCCTGCCGAAGATGAAGGGGTCTCCTCCCTTGAGCCTTACGACGCTCCCGCCCTCCTTGGCCTTTTCAACCAGAATCTTGTTGATCCTCTCCTGGGAGATACTGGGCTCGCCAGGATGCTTCCCAACGTAGATAAGTTCGCATACGTCTTTGGCAAGGTTGAGGGTATCATTGCTTATTAGGCGATCGTAAAGGATTACATCTGCGTCCTTAATGAGGCGCGCAGCCTTGACTGTAATGAGTTCAGGGTCCCCCGGACCTGCTCCGACAATGTAGACTTTATTAACCGTGTGCTAATTCCACCTGTCTACTATCTTTGAAGCTCCTTGCGCCATGGCCTCTTGAGCAGCNCTTTTCCCAAAGGCCCTCGGATCGGATGTTTCACCTGACTTAGTGAAGTGGTATCTTTCTTTCCCGTCGGGAGAAAGAACTGAGGCATATAGCGTCATCTCCCTTGCCAGCTGTACCATGACTCCTATAGGGGTACTACAACCTCCTCCTATAGTCTCCATGAATGATCTCTCGGCTTCGACCGCTGCACAAGAAGGGAAATGTGTAATGACCTCTAGGACCTGGATGGTCTCCAGATCGTCCTCTCGAACGACTATAGCAAGAGCCCCCTGACCCGCCGGGGGCGTAAAATCCTGGAGGGAGAGGCGTTCCTTGATGGTGTCTTGTCTATTCAACCTGAGGAGGCCTGCCTCAGCGAGGATGAGGGCGTCGTAATGGCCCGCCTCAAGCTTGTTGATTCTGGTGTCAACGTTGCCCCTAATGGGACGGATATCTAAATCGTCTCTGAGGTATTTGAGCTGGGCCATCCTTCTAGGGCTGCTAGTCCCTACGATGGCTCCAGTTGGAAGATTATCTAAACCTCCGTGCCCGACTGAGATCAAGGCCTCATAGGGGCTATTCCGCTTAGGAACCGCAGCGATAGTGAGACCCTGCGGAAGCTCTAGGGGGAGGTCTTTCATGCTATGGATGGAAATATCAGCCTCGCCTTTAAAGAGGAGTTCGTCCACTGCCTTCGTAAAGACCCCTTTCTGACCCAATTCCATAATGGGCTTGTCTCTGTTGAGGTCTCCCGCTGTTTTGACTATCTGGGCCTCCAACGTGGCGGATGGAAAGTGTCTCCGCAGCTCTGTCGCCACGATCTCCACTTGAATGAGGGCGAGCCTGCTACCTCGGGTGCTCGCCTTCAACATCATTCGTTAGCAAGCCACCTTGAAACTTCTTTCGCCGAATAGGTGAGGATCATATCGGCCCCAGCCCTCTTAATAGCGGTGAGGATTTCCAGAGTGAGTGCAATCTCATTTATCCAGCCGTTCTGAGCAGCAGCTTTAACCATCGAATATTCACCACTCACATTGTACGCGGCAATAGGCATTCTGTATGCATCCTTGATCCTTAGGATGACATCGAGATATGCAAGAGCCGGCTTCACCATTATAATATCAGCTCCCTCGGCTACATCGAGCTCAACCTCCCGTAGAGCCTCATCCGAGTTAGAAAAGTCCATCTGGTAGGCGCCCCTGTTCCCAAAGCTGGGAGCCGACTCAGCTGCTTCCCTAAAAGGAGCATAAAAGTTTGAGGCCATCTTAGCCGAGTAGGCCATGATAGGTACTTTGCTGTGGCCATAGGCATCCAGAGCCTCTCTTATGGCTCCAACTTGACCGTCCATCATGCTAGAGGGGGCTACCATGTCAGCACCGGCCTCAGCATGGCTTACAGCGGTCTCGCGTAGCAGTAGGAGACTTTTGTCGTTAATTATAGCCTCATTCTCCACGATACCGCAGTGGCCGTGGCTCATATACTCACAGAGGCAAACGTCAGTGATTACCGTGAGGTCATCCCCAAGGCGAGACTTTATTGCGCTTGTGGCGAGCTGAATGATACCCTCCTTTGCGTAGGCCTGGGAAGCTATTTCATCCTTGTTTTTAGGGATCCCAAAGAGAATGACCGCCGGTACCCCTAGAGATACCGCTGTCTCAGCTTCCTCAACAATATTCTGGAGAGGATGCTGATATTGTCCGGGCATCTTACCTATGGGCTCTTTGCTTGATAGGGATTCCTTCACAATCAAGGGGTATATTAGGTCTTCTGGTGAAAGAGAGGTCTCCGTAACCATGGACCTTATCTTAGCGGTTCTCCGTAGCCTACGCATTCTAACGGTAGGAAATGTTAATTCAATCACTCTCCTTTTGATTCGCTGAGCGTTCCAGCAGACTCCTGAAACGCTTCTAAAACCTCCATAGCTCTAACTTTAGCCTCCGGAAGATTTCCCTTGGCCAAGGAACTCTGGACATAGGGGTCTTTGGCTACTTTGTATAAAGCATCGCGCCTGTTACCTTGGCCTGGTATCTTCATTTTTGCAATATTCCGGGAGTAGTCTTGAAGATCGACACCTAAGACATCCTTTTCCGTGATATGTACCTGGATGTGTTCCTTGATCAGCTTAGACATAAGAGGGCTTCGCCCATCAGTGCAG
>PBSW01000021.1 GCA_002726865.1 Candidatus Bathyarchaeota archaeon | reverse complement strand
TTTAGCCATGAGGTGATTTATGATTCCTCAGCGGTAATTAAAAACTATCCCACTTTACACATTTGATGGACCATAGATTTGGATTCCAAGATAATGGAAGTAACTCCTAACCGATTGGATGTGGATGATAGAACTGTCTTTTTATCTAAAAACCCAGACAAAAGGGTCTGGCTAGCCACTGTTTTTTTTGGAGCCTATAGCTGAGAGACTTACTACGCCCTGGACCCCTATTGCCTTGAGGATCTCCAGGGTGAACGCTATAATGATGGTATTGCTCTGGCTCTTGCTCACGTCATTCACCGTAGAGAGGATTCTTAACTGCATGGCGTTGGGAGTATCACCCGACGTCCTATGCCCAGTTTCCGGCGCTGATTTTCCAGACACCTTTCGCAAGCTTATTGGGGGAGATCTGCTTCAAGGCATTGTATGCCCCCTGATCTTAAAGGATCTGATGGGTTTTTATTTCTCCAGCTTAAGGTAATTCTCAGCGGGGGCGTTCTCGATGTTAAGCCTGACTAGGGGGCTGGGGATAACTTCCAAGTGATCGTTTCTGAGCCACCCTATTTTCTTCGGGGGTGATAGGTTCCTAGTTTTTCATGGAGATCATGAACAAATGAGATTACCTAGGGCGTTAACTTTTTCCGATTATCGGTTCACTCTGAACAGGTCATTATAGGGCTTTAAATGATTATACCCGTTTTTATCCCAATACCTCTTATCCTCGTTAATGGAACCACGCGTGGGTTTTAAAAAATGGGTGCGTAAACTTGCGAGAGGCGAATAATCTATGTTGGCCACACTTGGATTAGTTTTCGTCGTCTCAGGTCTTCTTGGAATACTCATCCCTGTCGCGGTGGGATTCTCTATGATACGAAGATTCGGCACGAGTTGGAGGAGCTGGGTTTTCGGCGCGTTGATGTTCTTAGTAAGCCTGATCAGCAATCCCATCCATCGATATGCTTCCCAACTTATACTCTCCAGTGCGTTCACTCCCATAATAGTTAGCCTAATGACGCTTGTGCCCCCTCTCATCTTGGGGATATCCGAGGAGACGGCTAGATACGCTGGATTCAAGCTACTGGTTAAAGACCCCTCATTCGGAGAAGGGTTGACATATGGGGCTGGGCATGGGGGGATCGAGTCCTTGTTGCTGGTGGGATTTAACGTATTAATGATTGGGGTACTCCTGTTGACTAACCCAGAAGCGCTGCCCCCAGACCAGCTTTTGCAGATTCTAGGTATACCTATCTATCAGCCCCTTCTCTGGATCTACGAGAGTATTATGAAAATGATCGTCCATATCGGCCTCTCAATTGTGGTGCTGGAGTCGATCAGGAGACCAGATAAACGCTATCTGTTAGCGGCTATCGGAATTCACACACTACTAAATTTCCTTTCAATCTCCTCGGCTGGAAAGGGAATAATCATCTCGGAGATGACGGTTACTGGTTTCGCCATCGGTTTGGCGTATTGGACGTACAACCAGTTCAATTTTGGCAGCAAAAAGATTGGAAGCCAAAGTTAAAATAGGCTCGCACATGGCTCCTTTCTATTACCTAGAAATGGAGATATGTGCTCCAAGCATGCAATCATTCAGTAAATTTTCAATTTCTATTTGACACTTTTAAATAGAGGCTCGAAATAACGAAACCATAAACGTATAAGAGTAATATTTAAATCGGTTTTGTGTCAGATGTGTGCGAGAATATTCCCATGCGCAATTTTGTTCTTGAAAGACGGGGATTCCTATGCAAAGTTCCCTTTCGGGTACACCTGTATGCCGTCTTGAACGATTTATTCTTGGCGTTCACCATTCATGGCCTTGCGCGTGTCCATATCTCATTAAATGAAAAAGACGTGTGATTAAAATAACTAGTAAAGAACAGACGAAAAAAGGGTTTACCATAACTAGGCGGGATTTCCTTAAACTAGTTCCTCCAGCGACTGCCGTTATTCTCATGGAGATGTATCTCCCTAAAGAGGTCCTTTCGTTTACCTACGTTGAACCCATAGAGCACGATCTGAATCCACTTGAGTCTTATCCAAACAGGGACTGGGAGGGGGTCTACCGAGACCTTTACTCCTATGACTCCACATTCCACTATCTTTGTGCACCCAACGACACCCATGGATGCCTCCTAAACGCGAAAATGAAAAATGGTGTCATCAAGTGGATTGACCCTAGCTTTGGATACCACAAGGCCACCGACCTCTACGGCAATACCGCAACAGCAAGGTGGGATCCAAGAATATGTGTCAGCGGGGTCGCTTATCTTCGACGGTTCTACGCGGCAGAGAGACGGGTTAAAGGTGCTTTTATTCGCACTGGATTCAAGGCTTGGGTGGACGCGGGATACCCCAGAGACCCAGATACAGGGGCTATGCCGATCCAGTATACTGTGGGGCGAGGAAAAGAGGACTGGTTGAAAGTCTCGTGGGATGAGGTCTTTGGTATTATCGCTAGAACCATGCTAAACACTGTAGAGACGTATAGTGGCCCTGACGGTGCAGCTCTTCTGGCTAAGCAGGGATACGATCCTGCAATGATTGAGGCAATGAAAGAGGCCGGTACCCAGACTACCAAAACACGCGGGGGGATGCCATTTCTGGGAGTTAGGAGAATTATTTCAAACTATCGCTTCGCGAACGGACTCGCATTGCTTGATTCCTATGTTCGTGGTGTAGGCCCCGAGTCTGCTTTGGGAGGTAGAGGCTGGGATAATTATGCTTGGCATACAGACCTGCCCTCGGGCCACACCATGGTCATGGGAAATAAAACCTCAGACTTTGATCTGTACTCGGTGGAGAACGCTAAAGTCATAGTGACTTGGGGTAAAAACATGATAGTTAGTAAGATGGTGGACTCTCATTGGCTCACTGAGGCACGCCTCCATGGAGCTAAGGTGATAACCATCGCGACAGAGTACCAGTCAACTAGCAACAAGGCGGACCAGGTTGTCATTCTTCGACCCGCGACGGATTGCGCTCTTGCTCTAGGCCTAGCATATGTGATGATCGGAGAAAAGATCTACGATGCCGATTACGTAAAGCACTCAACAGACATGCCATTCCTGCTCCGGATGGACACCCTAAAATTACTGAGGGCTCGAGATATTATTCCAGATTATACCCCAGCAGAGCTTACCAACTACATCAAGACGTTGAAACCTGGGGAAAAGCCACCCTCAATCGCCCGCCAGGGAATACAATACGTAAGTGAGGAGATTAGAAACGAATGGGATGACTTCGTCGCTTGGGATCTATCTACTGATTCGCCTCAGGTTGTAACGAGGGATGATGTAGGCGACCACTTCTCTAAACTTGGGATCAACCCAGCCTTGGAGGGCACATATGAGATTACTACCGTTCAGGGTGAAACGGTGAGAGTTAGACCCGTCTTTGACGTCATAACGGAGTATCTTATGGATAACTGCGATGTCAAGACAACGTCAGAGATCACCGGGGTTCCGGAAGAAGGGATTGTAAGCCTTGCCCATACCATGGCGGAAAACCTTGGTTCAGTGCTCTCCATTACGGGGATGGGTCCGAACCAATATTGGAACGCAGACCTCAAGGATCGGGCGATCTTTTTGGTTGCAGCTTTAACGGGAAACGAAGGACACTTCGGTGGCGGAGTGGGTAGCTATGCCGGGAATTATCGCCTAGAGATGTTCGCCGGGGTTCCCCAGTTCGCAGTCGAGGATCCTTTCAACATAGAGCTCGACCCAACGAAGCCAGCTAAATTGAAAAAATATCTAAAATATGAATCGGCTCACTATTATAGTTACGGAGACAGGCCCCTAAGGGTTAACGGCAAATTATTCACGGGCATCACACATATGTCGACTCCTACCAAGACATGTTGGTGGGCTAACACGAATTCCATCTTGGGGAATGCCAAGTGGTCCTATGATATTATCATGAATACCCTGCCCAAAATTGAGATGATAATTAACCAAGAGTTTCATTGGACGATGACCTGCGAGTATTCAGACATCGTTTTGGGCGTTGATTCGTGGCCGGAGCGTAAGATCCCTGATATTTACGGCTCAAGCACCAACCCCTTTTTCCAGGCGGCTCCAGATACCCCACTCCCCCGCATGTTTGATACAAAGGACGACATGGAGATGCAGATAGGAGTCGCTAAAAAATTAGCGGAGATAACTGAAGATGATCGCTTTTTGGACTATTGGAAATTTGCCATCGATGGAAATTCAGATGTTTATATCGATAGAATCATTAACGCCAGCAATGGCCTGAAGGGATACAAATTTGAGGACATCCTAGAAAGCTGCAAAGGTGGCACCCCCTTCTATCACATGTCTCGGACAAGCCCACGGGTCGTGGGCTGGGAGCAGGTCAATGAGAGCAAGCCTTGGTATAGTATGACTGGCAGACTTGAGTTCTACAGGGAAGAAGACGAGTTCATCGATGCAGGGGAGAATATGCCGGTCTGGCGCGAGACCGTTGATGCAACCTTCTATGAACCAGCGGTAATATCAGCAAAACCGGGACATCCGGCGATAAAACCGATGGGTCCCGAGGATTACGGGATAGATCTCAATGACTTGTCCGCAGAGACACGCCAAGTACGCAATGTTGTCAAGCCTTGGAGCGAAATAAAACTCACAGTGCATCCCCTTCGGGAACAGGAGTATAGCCACATAATGTATACACCGAAATACCGACATGCATGTCACACCGCAGCGTCGACTCCAGATATAGAGGCTGTGTATTTCGGTCCATTTGGGGACTTTTACAGGCACGATATCCGCAAGCCCCATGTATCTGAGGGGTATGTAGATCTCCATCCCCTGGATGCCAAGGAGCTCGGAATTGATGATGGAGACTATATCTGGATCGATGCCGATCCTACTGACCGTCCCTTTAGGGGTTGGCAGGAAAAGCCAAAGGACTTTAAAGTAATGCGGTGGATGGCCCGTGCACGATATTATCCAAATATAATCAGGAAGACTGCTCGAGCTTGGTTCCACATGTACCAGGCCACCCATGGATCCGTTGAAGGGCATGAGAATAGACCAGATAAGCTAGCTAAGAATCCTAGAACAGGCTATCAGGCTTTATACCGATATGGTGGTCATCAATCCACTGTAAGGGCTTGGTTAAAGCCAACACTTATGACAGACAGCCTAGTGAGGAACGAATACTTCGGGCAGGTCATCGGTAAGGGTTTTGAGGTAGACGTACACACCGCAAATGGCGCCCCAAAGGAGTCTTTTGTGAAATTTACGAGAGCTGAGGCCGGTGAGCCCGATGGCCAACTATGGCAACCGGCAGCAGCAGGGTATAGGCCGACTTACGAAAACGCTGAGATGAAAAAGTTTCTGAGAGGAGACTACATTACGGAGGGGTGATGAAAGATGGTTAAAGTGAATAATTGGCAACTCGGCCGAGACATGGACTATATTTATGAAGAGAGTAGGCCCCAGCGGCAAATGGCTGCCGTGTTTGATATTAACAAGTGTATAGCCTGCCAAACGTGCACCATGGGGTGCAAAACTACTTGGACCGTTGGGAAGGGTCAGGAGTACATGTGGTGGAATAATGTTGAGACAAAACCTTGGGGGAACTATCCTATGGCTTGGGACATAAAGACTCTGGAGTTGTTAGGCACTCAAGGTTGGCAGAAAGAGGGAGATAAAAACGTCTATGCTGGCAAGACTATCTTCGAAGCAGCTCCTCCAGGGGAGCGAGCCGTCGGCTATCTTCCTAAGGACATCGAATGGGCCTATCCTAACAGGGGAGAGGACGAAACAAACGAGCCTTTACAAGAGAACATGCACTGGATGGATGCTGTTCACGCGATCTGGAACTACTATCTCCCACGTCTTTGCAATCACTGTTCATTCCCAGCTTGCGTCGCAGCCTGTCCAAGGAAGGCTATATACAAGAGATCCGAAGATGGCATCGTACTAGTAGATCAGCAGAGATGTAGGGGTTATCGGGAATGCGTTAAAGCATGCCCCTATAAGAAGACGATGTACAACCACGTGACCAGGATCTCTGAAAAGTGCATTTTTTGCTACCCCGCAGTGGAACAGGGTATAGCACCTAGATGCATGCGCAATTGTATAGGGAAGATCAGGACAGTGGGAACAGTGAACACGCCCGATAAAATTGATCCCGAGAACCCAATCGATTTCTTGATTCACGTAAAGAAAATCGCGCTCCCTCTCTATCCCCAATATGGCCTTGAGCCTAACATATACTATATTCCTCCAATACACGTACCAACAAAGTTTACAAGGCAGATGTTCGGACCTGGAGTTGACGAGGCTATTGAGACATACCGTAGAGTCCGTGCTGGCGATGAGCCAGAGATCAAGGGCATTCTCATGCTGAACGTCAGTACGGATCGCCTGATTTCAAAGTTTAAGGTAACCAGCAAAGATGCCATCGGATATAACGCCGATGGAACAGAGATAGTCCGCGTGGCTCTGAAGGAGCCCACAATCATTAGAGAATACTACGATGCGAGTAGAGATGTTTTTCGACACAATATTAACTAAAATCCGGAGGGAGTTCAAATCCCTCTTCATCTTGTCCCTGATCTTAGTGTCAGCTCTCATGGCCATGAACGGGTACGCATTGGTTGCGCCCGGTTCTGGCTTAACATCGGTAAACGTGGGAGACTCCCTGCCGATCACTGACCCCGATTCCCTCCAATGGAAAAAGACGACTGCTCTGGAGATACCCCTTTCAGGTCAAAACGATGTGGCGCCTATTCGCCTCAAACTCTTCACACCGTCGTTAAGGGTCAAATCGTTGAATAACGGTAGTTGGATCTCGTTTCTTATCGAGTGGTCTGACCCATCGATAAATGATAGAACGATAAAGACCGAGGAGTTCCGTGACTCAGTTGCAATACAGTTCACTGACTCTGATCAGCCTTTCATTTGTATGGGAACCAGAGATCAAATGGTCCACATCCTTCACTGGAAAGCGGATTGGCAGGCAGACATCGAGGAAGGGTTCCAGGACCTCGAGGCGGCTTTCCCTAATTTCTGGAACGACGTTTATCCCTTTGCCATTGGTGATCCACCATATAGGGTTCCAGAAAATTTCAAAGGTCTCGCCAAGGTATACCTTCCTGGGTGGTATGTGGGGAACCCGTTCTCAGAACCTTTGAAGGTGACCCCCGTTGAAGACGCGGAAGCTACCGGTTTCGGCTCAATTACCACACAGGAGAATCAGGATGCCTTAGGCAGGGGAGTATGGAGCGACTCAACATGGAAGGTCGTTATCACACGCAGAATGGAGACCGGAGACCCCAACGACGCTACGATAAGGGCCGGCGCTGAAACTCCTATAGCCTTCGCAGTGTGGGATGGGACGAGCGGCGATAGAGGGGGTCGTAAATCCGTTAGCTCATGGGTCACATTGAACGTGGACATCTCCGTTCTTAACACACCCCCGGTCGCATCCTTTGACTTTTTCCCCTCCTCTCCTAAAAGTAATGAAGAGATAACCTTTTCCGACAGGTCAGTTGATACTGAGAGTGAAATCGCGTCATGGAGTTGGAATTTCGGGGACGGAGCTAAGTCAGATGAAAGAAACCCCGTCCATGAATATTCTGGTGAGGGGTATTTCTCTGTAACTTTGGTAGTGACCGATTCTGAAGGAGGCCAAAATACGGTATCTAGACTTGTGAAGATTGAGAAATCGCCTCCAACAGCAGATTTCTCATATTCACGAATGAGTCCGACGGTGGATACTGATATCCAGTTCACCGATAAATCCTCAGACTCTGACGGAACAATTGTATCATGGGACTGGGATTTCGGGGACGACTATCACTCCAACATACAGAGCCCGACTCACGAATACGTTGATCCCGGTCGCTACACCGTCACTTTGAAGGTTCTCGATGATGATGGGCAGGAGGACACACATAACATAAGAATAAATGTTCAGCAGATTCCATCTCTGATCCGAACGTCCATATCTCTAGTATTGTTCACCGTGATCGGAGTCATTTTACTATACCTAGGCCTCAGTTTAAGCGAAAAAAAGTAAAGACTGTTCTGAATAAAAGAGGGATGTGGAAAGGATGACAAAATCTAAATTCAAGTGTCACTTTTACGCTCGCGTTCTCAGCATTCATGGTACCATGGTCAATGCTCTGTGGGTAGACTTACGTTCATTCCCAATAAATATGGGACTTGTTTGGTTTTGACATCACAAAGTAACCTCGTTTCATCATTGACCTACCGAGCCACCCTCTACAGCCTCCTAGCCAAATCCTTAGGCCCTCCACAGCAATCTCTATCCGATTTAGGGTTTCTCCAGGATCTATTCAAAACCTTTGAGACAACGGATATTCTTGCACTTGAGAAAGAGATGGGGACCGTAAAGTTTGAACTCGGTCAGGAAAGCATCACGGCTGATATGTTGAACGGTGAATATACTCACTTATTTCACAGAGGTGCATGCCCTCCATACGAAACATCCTATAACCCTGAGAGAAGCTTCTCCAAGACCAACGATCTGGCAGACATAGCCGGATTCTATATGGCCTTCGGGATTAAACAAAAAAATGAGACTCCAGACCATATTATCTCCGAACTGGAGTTTATGGGGCTGCTTTGCCTCAAGGAGGCCCTCGCCGTGGCCAACTCGTTGCAGGATGAAGCAAAGATATGTTTTGAGGCTAGAAAAATTTTTTTATCTGAACATCTAGGAAATTGGATATCTAAATATAACATACGGATGAGAAAAGAGGCTCGTCTCGGAATTTATCCCTCCATCGCAGATCTGGTTTATGCCCTCGTCACCCTTGATGCTGCTAGCAAGTAACAAGAGGGCCTTAGATCATGATTAAGGGGATGCTAAACGATCGATTCCCCATCGAGACTCAGTATAACGTTCTCAGATGGACGATTCGTATACTTCTTGTCTCCGCATTGATGGAGTTCTTACTCCTAAGGATATTCATGCGTATGGGCATCGTGCTGCCAAGAGGTGGACTGGCCGACGCGATATACAACCTCCTAGTCTTCTTCTTCGGGATTGCATCATTCAATTTGGCCTTTATTTTATCCTCAGTATCTTTAGGCCTAATATCGTTTATAATGACCCAAAAAGCCTACTTAACTTCAGTGATTTCTCTAATCATTTTCTGTGTACTTTTAACTGGTGGAATGCTGATTTCTGGTCCAAATCCTAGAATCTCGTTGATTTATTATTTCTTATCTAGCGCTATCCTTGTAACATCCATCCTATTCTCCATACAGAGGAAAATAGCGCATACATCCTTCACATTGTCTGTAGTTGCAGGTTTTTCAGGTTCATATTATTACATGGTAGCCTCCTCAATGGGTGAATTCGGTTTCACCCTCCCGTTCGTCTTAGAGATATTCAGTCTGGGCGAACTCATAGCGTTGATTGTGCCCTTGATCGCTTTTTTCACCCTTAAGTCTGAATGGGATTGGCGATGCGCCATTATCGCCTTTGTCCTGGTACCCTTTTTTATCATTGCCACAAGGAGTCCTCTTCTCGCTCCCATCGCGACGTGGTCTGTGTATTTCACGCTCCATCTACCTGCCCCCTTCTATGTGGTCGCCTTATGGTTCTATATCTATATGATTGTCGATCTCTTCCAACAAAGGTCTCCTATAGTGTTCTCGTTTCTTTTTCTCTTGCTGGCCGGGCGGATGTTAAACACTATCTATCTCAACCAACTGGCCCTCCTCAGCGTTTTGGTGTTGATCATGCCCCTGTATCAAGGTTCCTCATAAGAACCACCGCGTGCGTCTCTTGACCAGTTCCTTAACATAAATAATTAGATATCCCCCATTTTAAACGCGCGGGGCATAACTCTAAATGGATACTAGCCTTGGGAGAAGGGAGATTGAAGATCGCGCAAGTGGGTCTGGGCTCCTTCGGGAGGAAGTGGATGAATGTCATCCTCAGAGATGGAGAATGGGAATACTCGGCCATCGCGACTAGAAACGACAAAGCCCGTGAGGTAGCAGGGGATTGTTGCGGCCTCCCTGAGAGCGCTAGATTCTCTAACTTCGAGGAGATGCTAGAACACTCAAAAGATACAGACGCCGTTCTGATCACGACGCCCTACTTTATGCACACCGAACAGGTCTTGATGTCGTTGAGCCATATGAGGCACGTTCTTGTGGAAAAGCCTCTCTGCGCTTCCCTGGAAGAAGCTCAGAGCATTAGAGATGCAGTAAGGGACAGCAGGATGACCCTCATGGTTGCCGAGAACTACCGTTTTAGTCCAGGATCCATTTTGATGAGGGACCTGATCTCCACGGGTAAGATTGGAGAACCCGAGGCGATATTCATCCAGTACTTTGTAAGACACAGGTTCCCGGAATCCGACTGGAGGAACCAATACCAATACCCCCTACTTGTTGAGAATGCCACCCATCACTTTGACATGCTGAGATATATCACTGCGACGGAGCCCGTCACCGTCATAGGTTCGGCGTTCGGATCAAGGTTGACCGATCACTGGGAGTATCCGACTGTAAGTGCCCAGTACGAGATGACTGGCGGCCTCAACGCCCATTTTGCAGGAAGCTGGGCCTATGATGGCTTCAGGACGCCGTGGGAAGGGATCTGGCGGGTTCACGGCACCAAGGGCTCGATCCTCTGGGATGGAGATATCACGATATCAAAGGGAAACACTAAGCAAACGATACCGGTGGAGACCTTTCCCCCCAGCCATTCACTGAAAAAAGTATTGGATGAGTTCATGGGTGCCTTGCTGGAAAAGAGGAGACCGGCTATAGATATAGAGGATAACATCCAGACTCTTCGGATGGTCTTCTGCGCTATCGAATCTATGGAAAACATGACCCGCGTAACCATCGCGTAAGAAATATTCTTTCAAATATCCACAGCAAAAGGGGATCACACGTTTGCTTGACTTCGATCACATTGAACTTCAACTCCGCGAGCTGATTTCTCTCTCGACGAGAGATCTTTGAATATTACGCGTGCTTCAAAATATACACGCATTTGTAGTGGTTTTTCAGTAGATTTTTATCTTAGGCTTTGGGTCTAGTGAAGGTAAGTCTAGAAAAGCATAAAGACCCTATAACGCGCAGAGAGAAAATCATGAATTAATAAGGTTTTTATGCTTTATGTTAACCTACAAAGTCGGGAGGATTCGGCGTGTCCAAAGAATTTAACTATATCGTACGGCTGCATGGTTCCAATCTAGACGGAACTAAGCTTCTACCCTATGCCATGACTGATCTTAAGGGCATAGGTATTCGTGTGGCTAGGACTATGATCAAAAAACTGGCCCTCGACCCATCCGAGAGGCTGGGAAACCTGTCGAAGGGTGACGTGGGAAGGCTCGAAAACATCATCGACAATCCGTCTTCCCATGGGATACCCCTTTGGATGCTTAACAGGCGGAAGGACCCCCAGACTGGCCTTGACCGTCACCTGCTTGCCTCCGATCTCACCCTTGCTCAGAGGCAGGATATCGACGTCATGAGGGAAACCCGGAGTTGGAAGGGGGAGCGACACGCCCGGGGTCTAAAGGTAAGGGGGCAGCGAACCAAGACGACGGCTCGTAAAGGCCGGAGCGTCGGCGTCAGCAGAGCAAGAATTCAACAGAAAAGCTGAGGTGGATAATATATGGGTGATCCTAAGAAAAAGCATAAGTTGTATACGACACCAAAACGCCCTTGGGATTTCGCGAATCTAGAGGCGGAGCTCAAACTGGTAGGTGCGTACGGTCTCAGGAACAAGAGGGAGCTTTGGCGTCATAAGACAGAGTTGAGCACTTTGAGACGAAGGGCTAGGGAGATCGTCTCAATGGGGATCACTGAGAGGGAGCAGTTAGAAACCGATCTTCTCGGTCGGCTCCACAGGCGGGGACTCATTCAGGAGAAAGGTAACCTTGACGATATCCTAAGTCTGAACGTACAGGATCTTATGGAACGGAGGCTCCAGACAGTCGTGTTCAGGAAGGGGATAGCAAAGTCCCTTTTTCAGTCGAGGCAGCTGATCTCACACGGGCACATCAGCATAGCGGGACGCAAGATGAAGGCTCCTAGTTATATGGTAACACGGACCGATGAAGGGAGCCTAGACTACGCGGAGTCTAGCCCTTTCATCATTAAGACACATCCGCTGAGGCAAGATCTAATCATAAAAGAGGATGTGGAGGCAGCCCCTGTTGAGTGAGGGCGAAAGGTGGGCCGTGGTCCACATTCACAGCAGTTTCAATAATACGATTATTCACATGACGGATCTCACCGGGGCCGAGACCATCGCGCTCGCCTCTGGGGGCAGGTTCGTGAAAGCTGATAGGTTAAAGCCCTCGCCGTATGCTGCAATGAAGGCGGCACAGCACGTCGCTGACGTCGGCCGAGATCGAGGCATTACATCCATTCATATCAAGGTCCGGGCTCCTGGTGGGTCTGGCTCAAAGACTCCAGGCCCAGGGGCCCAGGCAGCCATCCGGGCCCTTGCAAGGAGTAATTTCATGGTAGGTCGAATTGAGGAGTCGACCCCCATCCCCCATGACGGGACTCGTAAGCCAGGGGGCAGGCGGGGTCGCAGGCCTTAGCAGGTCTTATGGAAGTATGGTGTTGAAGGTCAAAGTTCTCAACGTTGACGAGGACAGCGTAAGCTTTCTCGTAGGGGGTGTGGATGTGGCATTTACTAACGCCCTAAGGAGGACCATGATCATGGATGTGCCTTGCATGGTAATCGATGACATTTTCTTCTTTGATAACTCGTCGGTGGTTCCAGATGAGAATCTATCTCAGAGGATCGGGTACCTGCCTCTAAAGACGGATCTAGATAGGTACATTCTCCCGGTGGATTGTGACTGCGGAAGCGAGTTGGGATGCGAAAAATGTCGTGTGGTGCTCACTTTGGATGTGGAAGCGGAGACCGAGACCATCACCGTATACTCGGGAGATTTTATCTCAGAGGATCCTTCAGTGGTTCCCGTGTCTCCTGGAATCCCCTTAACCAAGATCACCCCCGGTCAGGCGGTGAGGCTGGAGGCCTATGCAAGGCTTGGGACAGGTAAGGAGCACTCAAAGTGGCAGCCAGTCTCCATGGCGGTATATCAACACGTTGCTGAGATTGAGATAGACGAGGACCGGTGCACTAACTGCGCAGAATGCATAAGGGCCTGCCCTCGGGACGTGTTCATCCTCGATGATGGTAAGCTAAAGGTAGTGGATGTAAATGCGTGCACCATCTGCGGAGAGTGTGAGAAGTCGTGCCCCGTGGAGCCCATAGCAGTGAGGGCGAGACCTATAGATGACCTGTTCCTATTCACCGTCGAGTCGACGGGTTGTATGGAGCCAGCGAAGCTTGTAACCGAAGCGGTACGGATCCTGTCGGATAAGCTGGACAAGTTCGCGAATAAAGTAGAGCTGGGGGAGACGGCGGATACTCTCAACATCTTCCAAGTGGATCAAGTAGAGCAGGACAGGCTCTACAAAGGGGGCGTCGAGGATATCGATGATGATAATGAGGATTCTACCTCTGGCCTTGATGGCGCAGCTTCTGAGGATGCAGACGGAGACAAGGAGGAGGAAATCGTCTCAAAGGTCGACTTGGACGAAGAGAGAAATGGTGTTTCTAATGTTGAACAATGAACTGAAGATGGCTATCAGGGTCCTCAAGGCAGCCTCCCGTGGGGGAGGTAAGCCGATCTGGGGTGCCCTTGCTGATGAACTAGATAAGCCAAAGCGGCGGAGGGTCGCGGTGAATCTGAGCAGGATCGGCAGGCATAGCGGGGAGGGGGATGTGGTCGCTGTGCCGGGTAAAGTTCTGGCATCAGGGTTGCTGGGTGCTGGAGTGACAGTTGCGGCGTACTCGTTCAGCGAGAGTGCTAAAACTAAGATAATTGCAGCTGGTTCCCGGGCTGTGTCTCTTACGGATCTGCTAGATGAGGGCGTGGCGCCTTCCCGGATCAAGATACTGAAATAGTTTCTCCGTTTAGTTCTGGGAGGGGGATGGATCCTCTCAATGGGGGTCTTACGCGCGAGCGCGGGAATCCAAAAACCTCCTCCGCGTTAAAATCCCTAAATATCTCTGTCCACCCTCTTTAGGTATGGAGTTCGGATATTACATCAGGCCCGCTGAGACCTACGAGGGTATGGTAGAGATGGCTAGGCACGCTGAGGAGCTAGGGCTATTCGGAGTCTTCCTGAACGATCACGTTCACTCAATTGGTGAGGGGGGCAGAGAGCCTTACCTCGAGGCTTGGACGGCCATGACTGGGATAGGCGTACAGACGAAGCGGATCAGGCTGGGTCACATCGTTCTCTTCAACTCTCTAAGGAACCCCGCGTTCTTGGCCAAGTCTGTGGCCACCTTGGATCGGATGTCCAGGGGCCGATATGAGCTCCTTGTTGGTGCAGGCTGGAACGAGGCCGAGTACTTGGGCTACGACCTGATGGAGGGGGGACGGGGGATGCCATCCCCTGGAAAGAGGGTGGATAGGTTCAAGGAGGCACTTCACATCCTCAGGGGAATGCTCGAAAATCCGGTTTACTCCTACGAAGGAAAGTATTGGGTCCTCAAGGACGCTATTAACCTCCCCCCACCTGTTCAGCATCCCATAAGGATTTCCGTAGGGGCCAGCAAGCCTAGGATGATCAATATAGCGGCAAGATACGGTGACGGACTAAACCGCGGAGGGGGACTAGCCTCCCTGGAGAGGACCCAGAAACTCTTGGTACCCGCCCTTGAGAGGAACGGGAAGCGTATTGAGGACTATTTCTTCTCAGGTTTCGCGTCTCAGCTCATAATCAATGAGAGCGACGAGGAATATAATGTATCGGCGAAGAGGCTAGCGAAGAGGTCGAACAGATCATTGGAGGAAGTGAAGCGGGACGGCTTCTTCGGGACGCCAGAGACTTTAGTGGAAAAGTTTAGGAAGGCGAAAGACCTCGGCGTAAAGATGATCGTGGTTTTTGTCAGACCGGTCGCGACCCTCGATGAGATGAAAGAAAGCCTTTCCAGATTCAATGATGATGTCATCAATGAGTTGTAAGAGATGCTCTCAAACATGTGATCTTTTTTTAACTATTACATATTTTTTCTTTAATCACGATTCATAAAAATTTCTAAATGAATATAAATAGTCCTTTTAATGGACCCTTAGTTGTCTGAACAAGGTGGCCCTTTGACCTATTCAAATCCGAACAGGCTGATCCATGAGAAGAGTCCATACCTCCTTCAGCATGGCAACAACCCGGTCGACTGGTTCCCTTGGGGCCCTGAGGCATTCCAGAAGGCGGAGAAGGAAGACAAGCCCATCTTCCTTTCCATCGGCTACTCCACGTGTCACTGGTGCCACGTCATGGAGAGGGAGTCTTTTGAGGATAAGGAGGTCGCCGATGCCATGAATGACGCCTTCATCTCCGTAAAGGTGGACCGAGAAGAGCGCCCTGACATCGACGCTACCTACATGAAGGTCTGCCAGATGATGACTGGGAGCGGGGGCTGGCCACTTACTATCATAATGACCCCGGACAGACGCCCCTTCTTCTCTGGTACTTACTTTCCCAAGGAAAGCAGGTCGGGGATGACCGGGATGTTGGGCCTCATCGCCCATATAAAGGCGCTTTGGGGAAGCAACCGTGAGCGGGCGCTGGACGTGGCGAGCCGGGTTATAGAGAGCCTCCGACTGGAGCCTGAGACGATATCCCACTCTCTGGGAGGAGAAACCCTCAGGTTCGCTTATCTCCAGCTCTCCCAGTCCTTTGACCCAAGGCATGGGGGTTTCGGGAACACCCCTAAGTTTCCTACCCCCTTTAAACTCCTTTACCTCTTGAGATACTGGAAGCGCACTGGTGAAGGGAACGCTTTGGGAATAGTGGAACGGACCCTGCGAGCCATCCGGATGGGGGGAGTCTACGACCAGATCGGTTTCGGTATTCACAGATACTCCACTGACGCCCACTGGTTGGTTCCCCACTTTGAGAAAATGCTCTACGACCAGGCGCTCATCGCCATGGCTTACACAGAGGCATACCAGGCTACAGGAGATCCTTACTATAGACAGGTAACTGAGGAGATCCTCGAATACATAACCACCGAGATGGTCTCTCCCTGCGGAGGGGTTTACTCTGCTGAGGACGCGGACAGTGAGGGGGAGGAGGGCAAGTTCTACATCTGGACGAAGGACGAGATCATGGGGATACTCTCCCCAGAGGAACTAGACATCTTCAACACCGTGTACAACATCTCCAAGGGTGGCAACTACATGGATGAGAAGACTAGAAAGAAGACAGGCAATAACATACTTCACATGAAGAAAACCGTTTCCGTGCACGCCTCTGAGCTGAGCATCCAAGAGGAGTCTCTAAAGCATATTATGGAGCGGTCCAGGATCAAGCTCCTTGAGGCTCGGGACAAACGAATCAGGCCCCTCCAGGATGACAAGGTCATTACAAGCTGGAATGGTCTAGTGATAGTTGCTTTGGCGAAGGCTAGTCGCGCCCTAGGTGAACCTCAGTTCATAGTAGTGGCGTCTAGGATCGTTGATTTCATAATGTCTGCATTGAGGACACCGGGGGGTAGGCTCCTCCGCAGGTACAGGGATGGAGACTCCGCGATCCCAGGGTTCCTTGAAGACTACGCTTTCCTAGTCTGGGGACTCCTAGAGATGTATGAGTCTACATTCGATGTAGATTACCTCAGACTCGCGGTCGAACATAATGTTGCAATGATCGATCTTTTCTGGGATCAAGCAGGAGGGGGCTTCTTCTTCACCGCCGAAGACTCTGAGGAGGTGCTTGTGAGAGGGAAGGATGTCTATGACGGGGCTCTCCCGTCGGCTAATTCCGTGGCGCTGCTAAACCTCATCCGTATAGCCAAGCTGACGAGGGACCCGGACCTAGAGTTAAAGGCATCCGTCCTTATGGATCGGTTCTCAGAGATGGTCTACGCCTCGCCGGGTTCCCACTCGTTTTTCATGACTGCCGTCGACTTTGCTAACGGGCCCTCCTATGCGGTCGTGGTAGTAGGTAAGCGGGGCGCTGAGGACACGGAGGCAATGCTCAGGGCATTGGGTGAGAGCTTCACGCCAAACAAGGTGGTCTTGTTTTTGCCCGACGGTGAGATTCCTAAGATCACTGAGATCGCCAGCTTTGCAAATGACTATGTTAGTATTGGAGGGAGGGCGACGGCCTATGTGTGTGTCGACTTTAGTTGTCATCTACCGGTAACCAGCGTAACTGAGATGCTCAAGCTCATGGAGTGATCTCGCGCACAAGGGATGTTCATGGTACATTCAGGAACCTTTCTGCACTCAGATGCTTAGATCCAGTTCAAGCTAGAAGACATACTATGAATTTGCATGATTGAATAGGCTCTTAGGTCCAAAAGCCCCTACTATATCCACAGGGGTATCATCTCATCCACTTGGACGCTCGTCCTATGCGCGCAAACACAGACACCTTAGACTAGAGAAAACTATCTGGTAACAGGAATAGTCAATATAAAATAACTCCGACCAAACCCTCGTGAGATACCTAGGGGCACGGTTCGACTCCGCGCGCGTGGTAACGATGCTGTTCCAAGATCCGGATCAACTGTTTCATCCTGCTCGTTCCAGACTATGAGAGGCTCGAGGGACAATTGACCGCATCCTCGATTAAGGCCTCCATGTAGTCTGATCTATCGCTGTGACTGTAAGCTTCCGGATGCCTGCATCCAATAAACGAGCGTGAAACGATTCAGAAAAACTAGGCTACATTTCTAGGAGAAGTAAAACTATCACGGATGGCGGAAGAAAAGGTGATTAGATTTCACAGGCGTTCCATGAAGGCCCGCACTTCCTCGAGGAACCCAGATGGCTTCACCGTATCAATGATTGTACCTCCAGCCTCTCTCACTCTTTTCAGGGTTTCCCTAGTATACGGGGAAAATATTTTCCCACTGGCAAGGGGGGAGACGCATGCTATCACATGGATCCCTTGGCCTACCATTCTCTTAATGATGGTGATGTACTCGAGCTGAGGATCGCTTCCGGGTTCTTGAAGCACAAAGTCGCTGAAGTAGAAACAGATCCTTTCCTCCCGCTTTGCTGAAGCCTCCAGTTGTTCCATAGCCCACCTAAGGCTCATCTGGGGTACAGTGCCCCCCCAGGTCTGAACGCTGTGCTTTCCCCTAATGATACTCTCCACGTCCCCCGTCGTCGAAGTCACTAGAATGAGAAGGTTATCGATGATCTGATCGATGTCCTTCTCTTCATGGAGGTCCTTCTGGATGTGGCTGTTGCTTTCATAGAAGATGAGCCCATACCTTTCCTTCCGGAGGCTCCAGAGTAGCGGGATCAGGCTAAGCACTGAATAGTGGATTGATGTGAGCCCTTCCAGCTCGTAAAACATGGTGTTGCTGATATCTAGGATAAAGACGATGGCCTTTTTCTTCTTGCGCCTCTTTCGGATTAGGAAGTCCCGATACAATACCTCCTCCATACTCTTTCCTTGGCTGAAGATGTTCTCCAAGCTCCTCTCCTCATCGATGTCGTCAGTGTCATCCCCCCGCTCGAAGGGCCTTAGCAACGGTTTCATCGAGACCTCGGCGCTCCTTTGGAAACCCCGCCCCAGCTTTAGGAGATTCCTTTTGAGGTACTCGGCGAGGCGCTTTCTAGGGAAGTTATCCCGTTTCCCCTTGTACTTCCTGACGGCGACCTTTAGGAGTTCGTCGTTCCCCGGCCCTACCCCGATATCCAGTTGCCCGAAATGCTCCTTGAGACTATCTATGTTGAATCCAAGAACCGCCTGGGGCTCCCCCTCATCTGGCTTTTCCGAATCGCTCGGGTTATATTTTATGAGGTCATCGCTCCTCTGGCTCAAGAGACTTAGATACTTTTCTTCATTCATATCCAAATCCACTCCCGCTTCATCCGCGTAGAGGAGTATCGCGTGGGCAAGGCGTTCGGCGAGGTTCTGATTCTCCACCTTTGAGGTAGAGACGGCGATTCTCATCAGGTCCCCAAAGGACAGGAATCCCTTCCTGAGGTAGGCGGGGAGCAGGAGTGAGGTCATTGCTATGCCCTGCCTGTAGCTGGGTTTATCAGTCACCTCCTCATTTCGTCTGAGCTGGGTGATGAATTCAGGGATGAAAAACTTGATGATGCTAAAGGGGTACCGGAACTCATCCCGTTGCATGGACTACCCCAACCAGTCCTCCAGGATCTCCTCGACGATGCCTTCCACCGTCTTTTGGGGGTTTCTCACTCTCATCTCTTTTGTAAGAACCGAAGGCGCGAAGAACCGGATAGTTTGATCCAAATCGTCAAACCTCCCCCTGTGTCTATCTACGAGCCGGGTTAGGTAGATCCCAGCCCGGGGCGAGGCGGGTATCTCTAGGTCGGGGTTGGCCCTGGTGGCGTTCAAGATCTCGTAGATCTTGTGTAGGGCGTCCTCGGGGAGGTCGTAGGCAGGGGCGTTTACCTTGAGGATCTCGATCTCAATCTCCCTAGTTGGATATCCCAAGCGAATCCAACACCCTATCCTATCCACCAGCACCCGGGATATCCTGTAGGTCCCAGATGTCTCGACTGGATTCTGGGTGGCTACAAACGCGAACTCGTCGTTGGCTTTGATCATCCCGAAGGGGTAAAGGTTGTAGTGGCGCTCCTCAAGGGGGGCGATGAGGCTGTTCTGGCAGAACTCTGTTGCTCTATTTAACTCATGGGCCACAAAGAGCCCCCCCTCAACCATGGCACTCATCAAGGGGCCCGGCTCAAAGCTCTCAATCGTCCTCCCCCTCCGCACCACAAGAGCAGGATCGAAGGCGCCAACTAGACGGGAGGGGGTGATATTCTCATCAAAGAAGACCTCATAGAACCCCCTGGCTGAGTCCTCTGCGACTTTCCTCGCCAGAAGGGACTTTCCCACCCCTGGGGGCCCCACAATGCACGGGGTAACCTCCGCGTCTATACTGTCCTTTAAGAGGTCGTAGGCGTGAGAATACTGCCCTTTGAGTATGACGGATTTCTTGATCTGGATGCCATCCACAATGCTCCTCCGGAGGAGTTCTCGGAAGCTGAGTTCACTGTCTCCCGACATGGAATCATTCCCTAAGCTATCGAACTACATTTTAAACCTTTGACTTAGCCTGACGTGGCTCAAATCAGGATATTTTTTCTATGCTTTCACACAAATAAAACTCCTTGATCCCGCGCTCGACACCAGCAAGTATCGTCCGAGGAGGCCAGGTTAGTTCAGCGCTCATTATCCCGTGTATGGATCCTAGAAGGACAGGCGTAGCCCTTTGAACAGGACAAACTAGAAGCTGATTACCTGTTCGCTATCTCGGATCCACTTGAAGAGGATATCTATAGAGCCCTCTTCACCCGCTCCGTGATAGCGAAGTCCCGGGCGTTTATATAGGCACTGCACGCCTTGTACTCCACACCGTGTTGATCATAGTAACTAGCATCTTTTCTATATTATAGAATCCGTTAGGGGTTCGCTGCTTGGTCTTGACTGAGGTCACAGAGTCGCCCATGGGGAAGAGGCACAGCTCAATGCCCTGAGAGGTTGCTTTGGAGACCCGTCTTAATACGTTAGAGGTCTTCTCACTCTTGTAGGCGGCGTTATTTACTATGAATGCCCACGCCATACATGGAAAAGAAAGGAGGAATGGGTGTAAATCGCTTCCCCGTCTATTAGGGGGAATATTTTTATATCCATGATATGTCTCTCATATGAAATATTCTTCAGATAACGTGTAAAAAACGTGGTTTGTAGAAGAAATCAAAGCTTGAAAGAGGAGTTTGATGTGACAACAAATGAAACTGATCCAATCCCGTTAGCTGGCTTGGATGATTACATGGAAAGGGGTATCAAAGAGATCATCAGTGAACGCCCCGAGATCGAGGCGATCTTAGAGGACTACGATATTGGGTGTGGTCCCTGCACTGTAGGGCAGTGTCTCTTGAAGGACATCATGGAGGTGCACGCAATACCCCCTGAAGAAGAACTTGAGATGATAAGGAGAATCCACCAGGTAATAGATCCAGATAGCCCATTCAAGGCAAACAAGATACGGAAAAAAAAGTCCACCCAGAAGGTGGTGATCTTTTCTCCACCTATGCAGAAACTTGTGGATGAGCACAAGTTTATCAAGAGACTCGTCGCCCATATCCCCCATATCATCACGTCTATGGACTTAGGGACCGAGGAAGGAAGACAGCGGGTTCTAGACGGGATCGATTTCATCCGCAACTACGCGGACCGATACCATCACGCTAAGGAGGAGGACCTGCTTTTCAAATATTTCGACGAGGATTTGGATATAATCCAAGCTATGTACGAGGATCATAAGAACGCCCGAAATCACGTAAAAAACATAGTCATGGGTATAGAGACCAGGAACTGGGATAATGTAATCACGAACTTGTCCGCGTATCAGGAGCTCCTCACCGACCATATCAGGAAAGAGGACGATATACTATACCCCTGGATGGATCGGAGCATCACCACCGCCCAAGTGGGAACGCTCTTCTCGGCCTTCAACGAGGTTGATCAGAGGTTCGGGGATGCCCCTACGAGATATGAAAAGTTTGTTAATGAACTAGAGAGAGACTATCAGTCAAATGAGGAATGAAGTATATGAAAAGAATTGATGGATGTCCAGGGTCCAGGATATTGGAACTCGGGAACGATGAAGAGAAAACGGAGAATACGGGGAGCATGGGGTCTCAGCTTCGCCAGTGGCCCATTCAATTACACCTTGTCTCTCCTATGGCACCATACTATCAGGGCGCTGATGTGCTTATAGTCGCGGACTGCGTCGCGTACGCAATTGGAGGATTCCATTCGGAGCACCTGAAGGGTAAGGCCATCGGGATCGCCTGTCCAAAGCTCGACTCTAACCAGGAGAGTTACGTGGAGAAAATTTCCATGATGATCGATGATGCCAAGATCAACACCCTTACTGCGATGATCATGCAAGTCCCATGTTGCAGGGGTCTCCTGAATTCTGCTATGGCCGCTCAGAATAAGTCTAAGAGGAAAGCCCCCCTGAAGGTTAAAGTGGTCGGACTAAAAGGTGAGATTCTGCAGGAAGAATGGGTTGCCACCTGACCCCTATCTGCGATATTTTTGTTTTGCCCGGTTTTTTTATACGTATATCTATATTACCCGAATTTAGCCAACTCCGCTAAGGAGCGGGATCCTTTAGTCCCCCGAGTGTATGACCGGTGAATAAACATATGCTCTTTATTTTGATTCCCTTAACCATAATATTGTAGGTATCAAAATTGCTATCCCTAATAGGATCGACTCGTAAGGGAAGCCGGGAATGCCTTTCTTGGAATTAGAGTCTGGATCTCCTGGGAATGTCCCCGCCTTGAGTTCCTCTGCGTTAGAGAATCCATCACTGTCCGAATCCTTCTCTTCTATTCCTTCGAAGATGTTTTTGTTTTCCTCAAAATCCTTGCCAAAGTCGTTGAGTTTCCCCCCGCCAGACGCACTGAGATGGCAAACTCTGCAGCTGCCTCCGAATACTGAGGGAAGGTCATCTGCATATTCTGGACGAGCGTCTATCAACATGAATGGGGAAAATGTGGTGATGCCTAACAGAACCATGCTGATGACCATCAAGCTCCTTAACCTTGCTTTAACCATCAAATCTCAAACATTTTTTCTTACGGTCACTCAAAAGAATTCCTAGTTTTTCCACTTAACTTTTCGAAAAAGGTATTTTTTTCAGGTTTTAACACTCGTGCGTGCAAAGGACCGATACAGAAACTAATCCCAAGCATCTGAAATTCCATAATAATACACTAAGTAATGATATTCATCGTACATACAATCAGTCTAGAATCAGAGAACAGCTAGCGGACTTTTAGTATCCGGCCATCACAATAGTGCCGGTTTGCGGATGTGGAAAGTTCTAGGATTGATGGCACTTTCGTCCAAATGATCTTGACCAAAGAGATCCAAGTTAAACTACTGTCTATGGAATCCGAAATATCTATCAAACTACTCTAGGAAAAGTATGTCGCACGCGACCCGGGGTCGCTTTTACTCTTTTTGTATGTACCGTAGGTCATCCATGTATTCCTCCGATGAGTAGAATAGTTTGTTGAATGATATTCTGCTTGCACTGGGGAAAGCGCAGTCAATTGAATTATAATAAAATGCGGTATCTTTTTTTCTTCTTAGGACAACCAATTCACATGTCCCATAAAAGAGCAATGACGAATCCATCCATACTTCCAGAACTTATCGATGTATTCAAACACCAGTTAACGTATTGTAATCTAAAACCCGGAGAACTATGTCTCGCAATAACCGACCTTGCCTACAATCCGATATACGCAGATGCTTGTATTGGGTCTGCATTGAATATCGGAGCTGAAACGATAAAGTTAACTCTTCCATACAATAGACCCCTTCCCCGAAAGGGGTGGGGGGCTGCTCTACAGGAAGCAGACCTGATAGTTTACAGCACAACTCACACCCTCCACTACACAGAAGAAATCAAGTTAGCTTTGAAGGCCGGGAAAAGGGTGCTAATGGTGGTTCAGCCTCTTCACACCCTTTATCGTTTAAAGGCTGACCCCTTGGTTATATTTCGTACCAAGAACGCCGCAGAATATTTGAAAAAATCTGATCAAATACGTATGGTATCCAACGCAGGAACAGACCTGATTATGGAAAGAGGAAATAGGCCTGTTCTTTCCCATTATGGGGTCGCTGATGAACCAGGTCATTCTGATTTCTGGGGTACAGGAATGATCGAGACAGCACCCTTAGAGGACTCTCTCGAGGGAACTATGGTGCTGGATACAGGCGATCAAATGTTCTATATGGCGCGTTACGTGGAGAATCCTGTCAAAATTACTTTCCGAAAAGGGCGGATTACAAAAATAATGGGGGGACTAGACGCATTCTTGATGCGCAAACACATTGAATCCTTCAATGAGGAGAACGCATGGAGGGCAGGACACATAACTTTTGGTACAGATAAAAGGGCTTTATGGACCGCTCAGGCGGTTCAGTTCCCTGAACTGGGTTTCTCTGGGGGCGATGCTGAGTCATATTATGGCAATGTTCAAGTCGAGGTCGGGAGCAATAACGATGTATATTTTTGTGGAAAAAACAAATCGAAGGCACATCTTGGACACTGCATGTTAAAAACCAGTGTATACCTTGATGACGATCTATTCATTGATAATGGAATGTTTGTACCAAGAGAACTCAATTAAAAACCGCGCGCGATAAGCTCAAATGAATGTCGGGAATAAAGATTAGCCTTCGCAATCACCTCACCTCAGAGCAGTGATTCAAAAAGGAAATGCAATCTACCCATATTTCCAAAGTATTATGCTTAACGTAAATAAACTCGTAATAGAAAAAAACAAATATTTAGACTCAATAGTTTTTTTGTTCAGATATACCTGGCGAACGATGGGTTTCTTTTTGAGTAAAATAGGATGAGAGATACCAGTGAAATACCTATAGCGATCGCGGGTGTAGGGAATCCGGGGATCTCGCCACCAAAATTATTCTCAGTCTCAACAACCTCCACCATGTGTACATGTACACCGTCGCGTGCGCTATTGAATTCTGTTACACTATTGTTTTTGTCATAAGTCAAACCTTCATCCGAATAGTGCCCGAGGCTCGCCTCGAGGGACCAAGTGCTCGCTTTCTCTGGTGCCGTCAGCTCGAGACTATATGTTTTAGTACCATTGCCCTCAAGAGTCTCATGGCTTCCCGTTATCCATGTCTCAGATTCTAGATCGTAAACAACAGGACCTATTTCCGTGGGATTAGTGAATCCATAAGAGATTGTGACCTCCATGGTGAAGGACTCTCCGGCGAACACTTGGGATGGAGCCTTTACATCCGATATGGACGCAAAATAAGACTCCGCTGCACTACTCTGAGAATCCACCTTAAGGAGGTAGACATCGTATCCACCGGCTCCGAATGAATCTGTATATCCCCCTATGACATATTCTCCGTCCCGGGTTATTAAAACGAAACCCCCATAATCCTGTGTTGGGCCTCCAAATGTCATGCCCCAATCCTCCTCCCCTTGAGAATTCGCCTTTACAAGATAAACATCAAACCCACCGGCACCAAAAGAATCAGTATATCCCGCTATGACATATCCTCCGTCCCTAGTCTGCTGAACCGATACCCCCACATCCCAACTGGAGCCCCCGAAAGTCTTACTCCACTCCTCCTCCCCATTCAAACCTATCTTCACAAGATATACATCTGCTGCACCAGCACCGTATGAATCTGTATGCCCGGTTATGATGTATCCTCCGTCCCTAGTCTCCTGAACCGACCATCCTGCCTCATTGTTGGGACCCCCGAAGGTCCTACTCCACTCCTCCTCTCCCTCAGATCCCACCTTCACAAGATAAACATCATACCCACCGGCACCAAATGACAAAGTTTTTCCCGCTACAATAAATCCCCCGTCTTTTGTCTCTTGAACAGAATAACTCTCATCCCAATTGGATCCCCCAAAGGTTCTGTTCCAAATCTCTGTCCCCTGAGAGTCCGTCTTTAAAAGATAAACATCAACCTCACCGGCACCAAAAGAATTTGTCACTCCTGAAATTACGTATCCTCTGTCGCTAGTCTCCTGAACCGAATAACCCATCTCACTTCCGGAGCCGCCGAAAGTAACGCTCCACTCCTCCCCCCCCTTAGAATCAGTCTTCACAAGATAAACATCCCAGAAACCTGCACCATAAGATTCTGTATATCCTGCTATGATGTATCCTCCATCGCTAGTTACCTGAACCGATTCTCCATAATCATTTTTAGAGCCTCCAAAGATCTTATACCACTCCTCCCTTCCCTGAGAGTCCGTCTTTAAAAGATAAACATCCGACTCACTGGCACCGAAGGAATAGGTATGCCCTATTATGATCTGTCCTCCATTGATTGTCTCCTGTGCGAACCATCCAACATCCAAGCCGGATCCTCCATAGGTCTTACTCCACTTCTCTGTTGCAGGCAGTTTGTCTGCTGAAGCCCATGATAATGATGTTAACAACACTGAAAAGATCACAAGTGAGATGACTGCAAATTTTCGCAGTCTTTTTTGTTTTTCCATATTGATGGCTGATGATATAGGTGTGTATGTTGAAAAGATATCGTAAATATTATCATAATTAGTAGAGTTCTTCAGGAATCATAGCAACTTAGTTTCAGGTTTTTTTTACTCTTCAAACCAAATTAACTTTGCTGTTCTCTATGGCGGTACAACTCTTATAACTAAAACTTTGGACGTATTCTCTATGTTACACGAGCTCAAAGTGAGCCCCAAGACCATCCACTGGGGTCATTATGACGCCTCCCTCGAACCCGTCCTAAACGTGGACCCCGGTGACACCATAAAGATCAATACAATGGGCCTCCCAAAAGGACATGGCACCGATTTTACTCCCTTTGGGCTCACGCAAGATGAGATACCTCTGGAATTCATCAGGGCCTTGGAGACTGAAACATCTCGGGGGCCAGGAGCGCACACCCTTACGGGTCCAATCTTCGTTAAAAGCGCAAAGCCTCAGGATGTCTTGGAGGTAGAGATTGTGGATATAAAACCCCTCCTTGCCTTCGGGTACACCGCCTTTAGGCCGGAATCGGGGACTATCCCCTACCGCTTTCCCTACGCGAAAACCAAAATTATACGATTCGATACAAAGAAAATTACAGCTGAGCTCCCTGGGGGAGCTAGGGCCTCGTTGAAGCCTTTCTTCGGCTCTATAGGCGTAGCTCCTCCGCCCACAAGCGGCCGAATAAATAGTGGGCCCCCAGGGATTCATGGCGGAAATATGGATAACAAGGAATTAATCCAAGGTTCCAAAATTTATCTCCCCGTCCACGCTGAGGGGGCCCTCCTCTCCCTAGGAGACGGACACGCCCTCCAGGGGGACGGAGAGGTCTCTGGCACCGCGATTGAGACCAGCCTTACGGGCACTATCCGACTTTATTTAAGAAAGGACATGCGGTTAAAATGGCCAATGGCTGAGACCCCCACCCACATTATCACAATGGGTTTCCATAGGGACCTATACAAAGCCACTAAGATGGCTATTCACAACACAATAGACTATCTGACAGAACACCAGGGTATGGCAGAGGACGACGCCTACATGCTATCAAGCATCGCAGTGGACTTCCACATTACCCAGACTGTTAACGGTGTCAAAGGAATCCACGGTCTCTTGGAGAAGACGATTATTGGACAGACTTTTAAAACCTGAAAGAGTTTTTTTCACGCACACTGTTGCAGCGTTATTATCTTACTATTATTTTTGCGCGGTAAAGGGATAAGTATAAAATATTACAGAAGTGAAAAGTATCTTCATCGGGTCAAGGTGGTTCAATCTGATTATAGATATGCATGTACATTTGAGTAATTCACTACCTGACAAGCAATGGATCAAACTTCAATGGCCAGGGACACGAGAATTCATACTAACAGCAGAACAATTTCTTAAAAAAATGGATAAATGCGTTCCATATATTGACAAGGCCGTTATTTTTACGTTCAGATCTTTGCATAGTGAGTCTATGGATGCGATGAAACGTGAAAACGATTATATCCTAAATGTGGTCGAAAAATATCCGGATAGGTTTATTGGTGCTTGCTTAATCGACCCCAGCTGGGATGATAGGGCAATCGATGAATTAAACAGAGTGACAAAGAAGGGGCTACGGATAGTCAAGATAAAATTCTCTTCAGTTCACGTTCCCGCAAACAGCCCCCTGGCCATTAAAATATTTAAGGAGGTAGAAGACCTCGGAATACTCCCAGTTCTCCATAGTGATTGGTCATATTGGACAAATCCATCAATACTTGGAGACCTCCTTCAACAATTCCCTGACACAAAAATTGTCATGCAGCACTTTGGTCTGACCCAGAGCCATGAAGCGCTAGGTGTCGCGAAAAATAACGATAATATCTATGTGGACACAAGCGCCGTCATTCATCCCAAGAACATTTGCTCATTTATTAATGACGTTAGTCCAGACCGGCTGATGTTCGCTTCAGATACGATAAAGGGATACGAAGAAACGATGCCTCAAGAAGAAATGGACAGAGTGACACAGCTGAACCTCCCAGATGAAATAATGGTCAAGATATTAGGAACAAATGCACGTCAACTGCTTAAATCAGTGGGGTTAACACTTTGATTCACGATTGCCACAATCATATTGGATATGACCCGATCTATCAAAGAGAGCGTAGAATAGACGAGCTCCTGAGTGAGATGGATGAAAATAACGTAGATAGCGCCACCGTTTTCCCGTTCCTCAGTAATCCCGATGTGATCAATCAGAACAAGTTAGTGTTTGAAGCAATCAAACTTTATCCAGAACGATTCGTTGGATTCTTCTCAATGAATCCAAAGCTCCCTACAAAGATAGAGTTAATGCACGAATATAGAGAGCAGGGCTTCAAGGGAGTAGTGATAGACCTCCGTTTTGGACCCAGATTCGGGGACCGACAAACCCACGAAGTAATAGAATGTGCATATTTACTTGGCTTCAAGGTTTGGATCCACTCGGATCAGAAAGATGCCCCAATAGGAATTGGGGCATTTGAGATGCTGCTTCAAAAATTCTCAAGAGTACAGTTTATACTGAGCAGTATGTATCGGGATGCCTATTACATTGCAAAAAAATATAACAATGTTTACCTTGATACAGCCGTTTTTGAGCTAGGCCAAGATATGACAAAACTTCTACACCCCCTTGGGGCACATAGAATCTTGATGGGATCAAATACACCAAGTGGAATGATCCACCACGAGATGAATAAAATAAAGGGTTCTCCCGAACTCACCTGGTATCAGAAGGAGTTAATATTAGGCAAAAATGCTTCATTCTTTTTACATTTAGACATCTAACATAAAGAAAGACGAAGACTAAACAGCAAGATGTGAATATCCAAAATGGATTTTTTTCACTCGCGCGCGATATATGTTTAATTAACTTAAATTCTAAATAAACACCATGGATATCCAGAAAGAAGAAAACCTTTATATTCCAATTATAGCTGAGTTTCGTACTTGAATCTGATTTGGAGAAGATAAAATGGCATATTTGACAAGACAACCTATCTTGATTTTGAAAGAAGGGACTGAGCGGAGCCGTGGTCGCGACGCCCGAAAGTCGAACATGACTGCAGCGCAGGTCATCGCCGAGGTGCTCAAGACGACCTTGGGACCAAGGGGTATGGATAAGATGCTCATTGACAGTCTCGGGGATATCACCATCACCAATGACGGCGCCACCGTGCTCGATGAGATCGATGTTCAACACCCTGCCGCGAAGATGATGATTGAGGTCGCTAAGACCCAAGACGATGAGGTTGGTGACGGAACCACTACTGCTGTGATTTTCGCCGGGGAGCTCCTAAAGAAGGCTCAGGAACTATTAGAGCAGAATATCCATCCATCCATCATCATCGCAGGATATCAAAAGGCATCTGAAAAAGCTCTAGTCAAACTCGAAAATCTGGCAATTGATGTTGATCTCGATGACAGGGAGACCCTCATGAAACTCGCGAACACTTCTATGAGGAGCAAGACGGTCTCTAATGTCAGGGACCACCTTTCCGGCATTGTTATTGACGCTATATTACAGATTATCGAAGAAAGGAACGGTGAGATCATTGCTGACGTAGAAAACGTTCAGATCGTCAAGAAAGAAGGAAAGAGCCTGAATGAGACGAAGCTCGTTAAGGGCATCATCATTGACAAGGAGGCAGTCCATGATGGGATGCCTAAGAAGGTGGAAAATCCAAAGATCGCCCTTATCGACGCCGCTATCGAGGTGGAAAAGACAGAGTTCGACGCCGAAATCCGGATCCGGAGCCCTGATGCTATCAAGGCATTCCTTAACCAGGAATCTGAAATGCTAAAGGCAAAGGTGGACTATATCGTATCAAGCGGTGCAAAAATACTCTTCGCCCAGAAGGGTATAGACGATGTCGCCCAGCATTACTTAGCTAAGGCTGGTGTGCTCGCTGCGAGGCGGGTTAAGAAATCCGATATGGAAAAGCTGGCCAAGGCAACAGGCGCCAAAATCGTTTCCAACCTTAGCGACCTCAAGGATGCCGATCTGGGGTCCTGCGAGATCGTCGAGGAAAGGAAAGTGGGGGATGACAAGATGATCTTCGTAGAGGGTTGCGATGACCCTAGGGCCGTCGCAATCTTCATCCGTGCGGGACTTGAGCGTATGATTGACGAAGCCGAGCGGGCCCTGAATGATGCACTCTTTGTTATCAGTGACGTTGCAGAGCTTCCCAAGATGGTTCCTGGAGGTGGAGCCATTGAAATGGAACTTTCAAAGGCCGTACGATCCCACGCGACCCAGATTGGGGGCAGAGAGCAACTCGCTATTGAGGCATTCGCGGACGCCCTTGAGGTTATCCCCAAGACTCTGGCTGAGAATGCAGGGCTTGATATCCTCGATTCTATGGTTGCCATCAAAGCAGCCCACGATAAGAAGGGGGGATCAGCTATGGGGGTCAACGTTTATGACGAAGGAGTCATCGACATGCTAGAGCAAGGCGTGGTCGAGCCTATGGCTGTAAAGCTCCAGGCAGTAAAGTCGGCAGTTGAGGTGTCCTCTATGATACTAAGGATTGACGACGTTGTTGCCGCAACTTCCCCAGCGGGCGGTATGGGCGGCCCAGGTGGTCCCCCCGGTGGCATGCCCGACATGGATGACATGTAGCACCGACCTTAGATAATCGGGTTTTTAACCCGAACACTTTTTCTTTTTAACTACTATTATGGTTCATTGGAATCTAGGTGTAGCTTTTGTTGAAAACAAACAAGGATAAGCTAGTAAAGATGTCAGTTATCGGCGAGGTAGTTAGCCCTGTGGTGGGCGCCGCCGTCTACAAGGTCTCTGCCAACGGAGAACCCATGATCCTCCCCGGGGTGGGGGGGATCACCTACAACGTGAGGGTAGGTGACCTTGCAACGGGTTGGATGGCAGATCACGTAGAACCCGGTGTAAGCCTAGAGAACAGGGTCTCAGACTCCAGGATGCCCCACGCCCAAAGCAGGGCCCTAAACGTGTTGAGCTGTGTTGGGAACGAGGCAACCGTGGTTACGGGAGATGCCAAGGGGGAGAAAGGCACCGTTGTAGGGAAGCATGGGGGCATCGAGCATGTGATGACCGATTTTCAACCAGAGATCATGGAGAAGCTCGTAATTGAGGACAAGGTCATGATTAAGGCTTACGGGGTGGGGCTCAAACTTCTTGACCTTCCAGAAGTAAGAACCTATAATCTCAGCCCCAGATTTTTGGAGGCCATTAATGCCGATGTCTCTAGTGGGAAGCTGGAGATCCCAGTTACCCATATGGTGCCCGCGGCCGTCATGGGGTCGGGGCTGGGACGGAGTCATGTCTCATCAGGAGACTATGATATCACATTGTTCTGTGAGGAGACTGTAAAAGAATTTGGCCTTGAGGACCTTAGGCTGGGGGACTTGGTCGCGATTGTCAACGCCGACCACAGTTACGGCCGGATCTACAGAAAGGGCGCCATGAGCGTGAGTATCGTGACCCACAGCGACTGCATCAGTGCCGGCCATGGACCAGGGACAACGACCCTCTTCACATCGAAAACAGGTATTATTAAACCCGTGATTGATGCTAATGCCAACATAGCAAAAATTCTTGGACTCAGAGATGACCTTTAGCCCCGTCCCATTTCAAGGTACGTTTGTCTCATCGAACTTTTTTCGAACAACGATCTTCCATTCCGTCCCGTCGAACGGAGCGACCTCCGTATTATACCCCCGTTTCTCAAGAGCTTCAGGGATGTCCTTTACTGATGGAGGGTTATCAAGGACAACCTCGAGGACGTCATCTGAAGAGAGGTCCTCCAGAGCACCCTGTGCCAGGAGCTGGGGATAGGGGCACACAAGCCCCGTGACGTCTATAGAGTATAGTCCGTCTTCGAGTTTGGTAAGCCTTGAATTTTCGTCTTGACTCGTCATTTTATCTCTACCTCAGTGATCTTTAGATATTCTTCTAGCTCCGCCTCAGTGTGGCGCAAGCAGAACTCCTTTAATTTCTCCTCTGGAACTCGGTTTTCCCTGTATTTTCGTAGGAGCGATTCGATCCTAGAGCCGAGCTCCTCATGTTGAACGCTTCGTAGGATACGCCTCCCGAAAACTGGCTCTGGGCCGAATCCACCCCCAAGGAGAATATCGTAGACTTGGACCATCTGACCGTCCTTTCTTGCCGATTTTCCTAGGAGACCTATCTCCGCGATGTTGCTTGGACAGCAGTTATTAGGGCAGCCGCTGGAGTGAAGAACGAAATCTGCAGAATCTAGGAATGTGACTTCGAACACTTCCTCAAGGTGAGCCGTAAGTCTTTTCACAATCTCCTTTGCATGTGGGCTCTGGGACTTGCCACAGAAATCCGAGGCGCATCCCATCCCCATCCAATGGATATTAGGAACGCTGAAGTGAAATCCCATCTCTTCAAGGACTCTTACCAGAGGTTCACTATCCACTACATGGGGGATAATGATGTTCTGAGATGGAGTCAGTCTCAACTCTCCCGAACCGTATTCATCTGCAAGCCGAGAAAACTCAATCATCTCTCTGCTCGTGAGTCGCCCCCCTAAGACAGGGATAGTGACGTAGTGATGCCCTTTTTGGCTTTGGGGATTTATACCAAAGTGCTCCCCCCTGCCGTTAAAGATGGGCCCAATATATTCCTCAAAACTTAATCCAAGTTTCGTCTCGAGGACTAATAGGAACTTTTCGAGTCCCCATTCGTGGAGAAGCCACTTAAAACGTGCTTTTGCCTTGCTTTCTCGGTTCCCGTTGTCTCTGAACAGCTCAGCTGTGGCGACGGCAAAGTTAAAGGCATCCTCAGGCCGGATGAAGATTCCCGTGGGCTGAGCAAGTCGAGGACCTGGCTGGGTCCTTCCCGTGCTGCCCCCCAAGAGAGGTGTGTAGCCTGCTTCAGCGTTTTTCTTTACTGCGATGAAGGCGAGATCGTTTATCTGGGCCCGAGTACAGTCATGACCGCATCCGGAGATCGATATTTTGAACTTTTTTGGCATATCTAAGAAGTCGGTGTTCCCGTTAAAGAACTTGGTAAGCTTCTTCATCAGGGGGCGCCCGTCCAGCACCTCATCCTCCTCGACCCCAGAGGCTGGGCAGCACACAACGTTTCTCACGTCTCCATGACCAGCTCCCCTAAAGCCCTGTCCACACATATCCGTGTTGAACCCAATCTGATCCAATTCACGGAACACCTCGAGAGCCTCATCAGCCTCAATCCAGTGGAGCTGGATGCCCTGGCGATTAGTAATCTCTATTTTACCCTTTCCATATAACTCAGATATCTCCGCAATCCGACGGAACTGATTTGAGGTCAGAAAACCCCCGGGGATCTTTACGCGAAGGAAATGCGGAGAACCCGTGGAGTTGAAGGGATTGCTATCTCTACCTAGGGAAAATCGTGTGGAAAACTTTTCTATTTCTGATATGATTCTCGGTTGTTCCCTTTTTTGTCCAAACATCTTTCTTGACTCGATTGCTATCTTTTAGCATTAATTATTAATGGTGTACGGAATAGAGTTCATAGCGCTAAATATATAGCTTTATTACTCTAGCCATTTTGGGTTTCAACAGACAAGATGGTGGATTAATTCTACACAACTCTTATGCAATATTTTTATTTCAGGCGATGATAGTCTGGTTAACCTGTGCTCCCGTCGTCTAGTCCGGCCAAGGATGCGGGCCTCTCGAGCCCGAGATCCCGGGTTCAAATCCCGGCGGGAGCACCACGTTCAATCTAGAAAAGTTTTTTGAGGCCTATGGAGGGCCCTGATAATTGTTTATAATCGACCTAGCCTCCCGTTTATCACATGGTCATATGACCGGAGTAAGACTAGCTTCCCGTCCGTTAGACCATAACGACCATATTGTGTCCATCGAACGCATATCTAATCATCGGGAAACTAGCCGCCTGATCCTTCCCACAAAAATTCTTAATGGGCAGAAGGCTAGAAATATTCATGCCCAGGATGCAAATATTTCAGAGGGAGGCAAGGATGCTCACGGAGATGATATCATTGCCTTTATGTCGAGGCTTGTTGAGAACCGGATCATCCCTAGTGAGTCTAAGATGGATCTCCTCATGGCCTAGGAGTGCGCAAAGAATGGCCTCGACGTGGAGGTCGTCAAGCCCGTCTACAAAAAGATTAGCTTTGTGGTCTTGTAAAATGGGGCAACTAAGTAGCCCATTATCTACTTCTACCTGGACCTACCTCCTGAAGAGGACTCCGTGGACTGTCACACGTAACTTTAAACCCGTTACGAACTATAGCCCAGGAGTGAGGACCATATGGCGGATGATCCTATCACCCTTGAGGAGATCATTCATACCCTTAGGTTCTACGTGCTCCCTTTGCCGGAACTTATGAGCGAAAAGTGAGTCCGAATCAGGTGAGGGATAACACTTGGAGATGCATATACCCGTAGCTAGGGCCAATGGAGTGACCGTGTTTTGCCCCTCAGAGGGGCGATACGCCTTCTACAACAGCCCGTACCCCGCTCACCGGCTCTCTACAGGCATAGATATCTACCCCGGGAAGGGATTCGGAGATATTGTTGCCTCCCCCGTCTCAGGCAGGGTAACCCTCATCAGGAAGTTGAAGGTCCCCCAGGCCAGTCGCTTCATAGACCACGGCCACGATACCGTCATCTTCGTGGAGAGCCGGGAGAACCCCAGGCGACTCGTCAAGATTCTCCATGCCGAGCCCTGCGTCCAGGAAGGGGACGTCCTAGAGACAGGGCAGACCCTGGGAACCCTTATCCGGTCTGGTTACTTTGGCTACTCAACAGCCCCTCATATCCATCTTGAGGTGAGAAGACTGGAAGATCCCTTGCGCGCAAGGGGCGGCCTACACTTCGAGAGACTCCAGGAGATTGGGAATGTACCTAAACTGGGGATTCTTGAATGTCTTGTTTTACAAAGCAAAGCTGAGTATGCGGAGGTCGAGATCAGTGGGGCTTCTCAGTTGGGATTGCAGTGTGAAGTAGGCGGCGCCCCAGGAGTCCTGGACGGAGGGTTCCCCTATTATGGCTGGCTAGGAGTTCATACCGACATTAATCCACCTGAGGTGGGCCCCGTCTATTTATGCGGTACGGAGATTGCTGATATCTCAAAAACGGTCCCTATGGGCTGCGTGGCGAGCTGCCGAGGGTTTTCGCTCAATATAGGGAAAATGCGAATCGGTCTTTCAACCTGCCTTTATCCAAGGGGAGACCCTCGCTTCTTTTTGATCCCTATAAGTCATGGGGCGCTAAGTCTAGAGCTTGGGACTCGGTTTTTTATTGAGATCTGCTAGTATCTGATGTCTAGTTAGAAAGGGCTTAAAATTTACGGAGTCTTATTCTAGCGAGTAAACGCCTCAGAGGATTATGATGAAAAGAATCGGTTCAGGGTGGATCCCCCTTCAGTTTCCTAAGAGCTTCGACAAGGACCTGCGATTACTTGTCTATTCCATGGCTTCCCGGCGGCTCTCTATGGGCTTCCTTCAGGTAGTGCGAGCAATCTACTTCGCCATCCTAGGCTTCAGCCCGGTCCAGATAGGGTTTCTTCTCTCTATCGCAACATTCGTGAGTGCCCTCCACTATATAGTGATCGGTCACCTCTCAGACCGATTCAGCCGTAAAGTTTTTTTTATTCTTGGAGGGATCTTTGCATCTCTGCGCTTGGTTATCTTCGCAATAAGCTCAGATTTCTGGTTCCTAGCCCTTGGCCAAGGTGTGGGGGCGTTAGGGGAGGGAGCAGGAGCTGGACAACCCGTAGTCTCTGCTTATATTTCAGATAAATCCAAGGTCGTGGATCGTCCGCAGATCTTTAGTACTATTGCGGTGACCAATGCTCTCGCAGCTACGGCCGGTTCTATGTTAGCAGGACTTCCGGTGTTCTTTCAGAAAATATGGGGCGTTGATATCATCAGAGCCCATGCGCTACTTTTCTGGATTGGAGCCTTCGGCTCATTGTTATCCATAATCTTCGTCCTCCCCTTGAAAGACTCCAGAACGAAGAAGGAGGTAGTGGAAACCGGACGAAAATTCTTGAACGTGAGTGACTGGAGGGTAATTGTCCGTTTCTCGATCGTGAGGATCACAAGCGGACTTGGATGGGGATTCATTGACTCCCTTTTACCACTATACTTTTATATTAAATTCGGCGTGTCAGGGGAGGTTTTAGGGCCTATCTTCGCAGCGACTCGGTTCCTAAGCGTCTTTAGTTTTGGACTCATCCCCGAAGTCGTCGATAGATTTGGGAAGATCCAATCATTGGTAGGGTCCCGAATCATCACGGGAATCCTAGCTGTGGCCTTCTCAGTGACTCCGTGGTTTCCAATCGCTGTAGTGCTCATGATTTCCCTTAGAATCGCCATAATGTTCACCATGCCTATCCGCCAAACCTTTGCCACCACCCTCGTCCCCCCAGATGAGATTGCGACCGCCATAGGCGTTAGCAGCTTCGCCAGGATGACCATGAGATCAGTGGCACCCACCATTGCTGGATATATGTTCGAGGCGATAAGCCTCTCCCTGCCGTTTATGATTGGCGCAGGGTTCCTGGTCGCGAACGGTTTACTATATAAGATCTTTTTTCAACAGTCGGATTGTATAAAGGAGAATAACTAGGTAATCAAGTCCTCTCTAGTTGAACAGCGTGACTTCGACCTCAGCTCCCTTTTCAATAACGTCTAGGTTTACCGGGAGTATGATGTAGCCGTCTGCGTATACCATGCTAGTTATCGTCCCGGACTTTTTAAAAGCTGGAAAAGCTGTACCGTTCCTAACCTTAACTGTAAGGAACTGCTCCCTCCCGGACGAGGAGACGAATCGCGTGCTCATCCTTGCGACCAGTTTTCTCGAATGTTCAGGAGGTAGCCTGGCCATCATCCTGAGGGCTGGAGTCAGAAAAATGTAGGCGTTGCTTAGGCAGGAGGTGGGATACCCCGGCATCCCGAAAATGGGAGTTCCCTGGACCATGCCGAAGAGTGTAGGTTTCCCGGGTTTAACTTGAAGGCCGTGGAATAGGACCTCTCCCATCTCCTCCACAATCTCGCCAAAGAGATCTCGGACACCAACGGAACTCCCGCCAGAGAAGATGCCAATATCGTGGCTCGCGGCATCGATAATAGACGACTTGATGCTTTCCTTGTCGTCTGGGACAATCCCTTTTAGGACAGGTTCGCAGCCATTGCTGGAGGCTATCGATGTAAGGGTATATGAATTCATGTCGTATATCTGGCTCGGTAAGAGCTCTGTTCCCAGAGGTTTGATTTCCGAGCCGGTTGAAAATATAGCTACCCGTGGCTTCTCATAGACTCTGATAGTTCCCCGGTTGAGGGCTGCAAGGGCGCCTACCTTTGCAGGGGTCAGGATCTCCCCCAACTCGATGACAGTGTCCCCCTTCTTGATATCCTCCCCTATAGGGGTGGTGTTCGCACTCGGATAGGCCGGCTTCTCAATCTCAACATAGTCTCCTTCGAGTTTTGTGAACTCAACCATGACAACGGCGTCACTCCCTTCAGGAACGGGGCTCCCGGTTGCAACCTGGACGCATTCCCCCTTCTTGACTATTCCCTCAAAGAGCTCTCCCGCGTGTTGCACGCCTATCAGTTTTAACCGACTAGATGTTAAACTGGATGCGGTGTAGGTATCCTCGGCCCTCACGGCGTAGCCATCCATAGCAGACCTTTTGAAGGGAGGCACGAAAAAATCCGCTACAACATTCTCGGCTAGGATCCTAGCCCCTGCACTCTCAATGGGGATCTCCTCTATTCTACCAACCCTACCAATGTTTCTCTCTATCCTCTCAAGTGCCTCCATTCGTGACAGGAGGGTTTTGAAGGGCTTCATTCCAGTCATCTGTTCAGCTCCCATAACATGTGACCTAGTGAGGGAAGTATGATCTCCCTGAGTGCGGTCTCCATTGCTCCCTTGGATCCTGGGAGGCAGAAGATCAGTTTTCCGTGAATGGTGCCCGCAGTAGCCCTGCTGGACATTGCCGCGTGACCGATCTCCTCGAAGCTGAGGCGCCTGAAGAGTTCCCCGAATCCTGGAATGAGTTTCTCTAAGGTTGAGGAGACTGTGGCAACGGTCTTATCCTTGGAGCTGATGCCAGTTCCCCCGCTGGTAATAATAACTTGGACCTCTGGATCAATAAGGAATCGCGTATACATCTCGTGGATCTTGCTGGTATCATTGGGGACGATAACATGGGAGGACACCCTGTGTCCGGCCTCCTCGAGAAGGTGGACCGCGTTCTTCCCAGTCTCATCGGATTCCATCGTCCTAGAGTCGCTGGTAACTATTAGTGCTACAACTGCCTTGACCTTCTGGTCTCTCCTATGCTCTTCTAACTTCAATGCTTTCTCTTCTCCATGACCATCACGTCTGTGATAATCGTCGAGGGGTACTGTCCGGCCGTGTCCTTCTCCAGATATTTTACCATGTCCCAGAGGGTGAGGAGAGCCACGCTTACACCCGTTAGAGCCTCCATCTCTACCCCCGTCTTATAATCCGCCGCGACGCGACACCGTGCCTCTATATAATTCTCTTTTATCTGGAACTCGGCATCCACGGATGTGATAGGAATCGGGTGGCACAAGGGTAGAATGTCTGGCGTTTTCTTGACTGCGAGAATGCAGGCGACCTCTGCAGTTGGTAAGGGATCTCCCTTCTTGATTCTTCCTGACCTGATCTTCTCTATCGTGTCTCCTCTGAGGTTTATCCTCCCAGTTGCCACTGCCTCCCGGTGGACGACTTTCTTATCGGAGATATCGATCATCTTGATTGGGTTATTCCGTTTGTTCATACTCTTTTCCCTCTATCCAGTAATCTCCCTCTGATGTGACCTCCTTCTTCCATAGGGGCACCTTCTCCTTTATGGCCTCTAGGATGTATCGGCAAGCCTCGAAAGCTTCAGGCCTGTGTCCCGCCCCCACTGCGATCATCATGATGTTATTAGAGACGTTTAATCTCCCATATCTATGGACGATGGCGACCTCTTCTATCCTATACTTTGCTATAGCCTCCTCCCTGATGGCCTGGAGCTGTTTAATCGCCATATCCTTGTAGACCTGGATCTCGATTCGGTCTACTTCCCTTCCCTTTGAATTATCCCTTACAGTTCCGACAAATGTAACTATAGCTCCAATTCCTCCGGATCTGATGCTCCCGACGATCTCATCAATAGAGAACTTTTCACTCGTTACCTTGATCATGTCATCCACCACTAACGGGCGGGAAGAAAGCAATAGTATCGGCCTCATTTAGTCGTGCATTATTTTCGACGTATTCTCCGTTGACTGCATAGAGGACCGTCTTCTCATTAAACCCCTCATATTTTTTATTGATCAATTCCCTTAAGTCATCGGTTGTAGTACCCTCGGGAATCTCGAGTTCTGTACCGGCTGTGCCTGTTAACAGCCGGAAGGATGCAAAAAACTTAAGGTTCACCTTCATGGTCTCCATCCCCAGAATGGCTCCCTTTTTGCTACAGCTTTCCTGAAGGCCGTTTTAATGTTCTCCCGGCTCCCTCCATTCCTCAGCAAGGAGACTGCCTCTACGTGGTTGTCCTCCCTCATGAGGCAGGGCTTCAGCTCCCCATCTGAAGTGAGCCTGAGGCGGGTGCAGTGAATGCAGAAATCGGAGTTATGTATTGGCCTCACTACCTCCACAACCCCCCCGCACTCAAGGTGATATTGGCGCCTTCGATGCATCTCCCGCTCTACAACCTTAGACGAGCGTGCCTCCAGCTCCGCTTCCAGAGGTTTGAGGTCATAATGGTAGTCTGACCAGTCTGTAGTTCCCCTTTCAAGGGGTTGGTACTCGATAAGCTGGAGGGTAACTCCCACTTTAGTCGAGAAATCGATCATCTGGGGGATCTCCTCCGCGTTGATCCCTTTCATGATCACCATATTGAGCTTTACAGGGTTTAGCCCACAAATCTTTGCTTTAGCTATCCCATTCTTAACCCTTTGGTAGGAGTCACTCCCATTGATCTTGCAGAAGATATCGGGCTTTCCCGAGTGGAAGCTGACATTTACCCTGTCGAGCCCCGCCTCTTTGAGTTCACATGCCTTCTCACTGAGGAAATAGCCGTTGGTGGTCATAGATACCTCCACCATATGTGTTGAGACCCTCCGGACAATCTCGAAGATGTCCTCTCGTAAAAGGGGCTCCCCGCCTGTGATCTTTACCTTGCCGATCCCGAGCTCCGCTGCCACGGACACGATGGTCTCAATCTCCTCAGGGGTCGCTTCTCTCTTGGACCCTGATTCCCCCTCCTGGTGGCAAAAGAAGCAATCGAAATTGCATCTCTGGGTTATTGAGACTCTCAGGCTGTTCACATCGCGCCCGTGGGGGTCAACCATATTTTCTATGATTTCCCCTTCGATGTTCACGTTTGATTTGTTAATCGTTCCCATCTCCTGAGGTCTCCGTTTCTGCTGTCTGCGGAGTCATTCGGGCCGAAAGCTTAAAACGATATGCATGGATGAACACATCGAGTTGTATATATTTACTGAGCTCAAGAGGACTAGGACGATCATAATTGTGGGTCTCCTAATAACCCTCGTTGGGGTGACTTATGTCGTATGGCCCAGAGCCAAAACTAGCCACCTTATCGTTTCTACTACCACAAGTCTCTATGATACGGGGGTCATCGACCTGATCGAGGACGCCTTCGAGGAGAAGCACCGGATAGATCTCCACTTTATTTCTGTTGGGACGGGTCTAGCGATTGCTCATGCGAAGAGGGGCGACGCGGATATGATCTTAGTCCATGCCCCCGGCAAAGAACAGGAGTTCATGAAAGAAGGTTTTGGTGTCAACCGGAAAATCATTGCCTATAACTATTTCACCATTGTCGGACCTCCCGATGACCCAGCTAGAATCAGGGGAATGGACACGCCAGAAGCAATGAAGACTCTTGTAGGAAGAGGAAGAAACGGCGAGTCCGTTTGGGTCTCCAGAGGTGACAACTCTGGGACACATTCGAAGGAAGTGAAGCTCTGGATTATGGCGGGCTTCGATGACTCGGAGCTGAGCGAGGAGTCTTGGTACCTACAGGCCGGCACAGGGATGGGGAAGACGCTCCAGATCGCCGAGGAGAAGCATGGATACACCATCACCGACATGGGGACCTATTTAAAGTACGGGGAGGCTGGCATCCTGAGTCTGGAGGTAATGGTGGAGTCGGTTCCGAGTCTCCTCAATGTCTACAGCGCCATTGCCGTGAACCCGGATACAGTCATGAATGCCGAGTTTGTGAGTGCTATGGCATTCATCAAGTTTCTTATCTCGGAGCAGGGGCAAGCCATCATCGGCGAATACGGTCTGGAGCACTATGGTAGGAGCCTATTCAACCCCGCCTTAAAGTTGCTGGAGACAGAATCCGATCCTAAAGTAACAAGGTGGATAGAGGAAGCCGCATTCTTTATGGGATCGGAATGCCCCCCAGAATATCGTCGAGGGGATATCAATCTCTACGGGTGAGCCAAATGGACCAAGGATACAAAATCAGTAAAAGGAAGTGCCCCCTGTAACCTCCATTTTACTTCAGGGCCTCAAAGAGGCCTTTACTCTGATAATGACCGGTGACAGAGGACTCATCGAAATAACCTTCAGGGCTATCACCGTCTCTGGCCTCGCCACAGTTCTAGCCTCATGTTGGTCGATTCCTTTCGGCGTCTTTTTAGGTCTAGGGAGCTTCAAAGGAAGACAATTCCTCAAAGGTGTATTCAACGCTATAATGGGGGTGCCAGCAGTCGCCATTGGGCTCCTGTTCTATCTCATTCTATCAAGATCGGGGCCTCTTGGCAGCCTCCAGTTACTCTACACACCCTCAGCAATCATCCTCGGCCAGTCCGTCCTGATTACTCCAATCCTAGTGAGCCTATTAGCGGCGACCGTTGAGACCGTTGATCCTGATATCAAGAGACTTGCACTCACGTTAGGAGCGTCAGAGCTGAAGGCCAACCTCACGGTCCTCGGGGAATCCATGGGGGGCATACTCCTCTCGATATCGGCTAGCTTCAACAGGGCGATCGCAGAGTTGGGTGTTGCCCTCATGCTAGGAGGAAATATACGGGGGGCTACCCGAGTCCTCACTACTGTGATCGCTCTAGAGACGGGGAGGGGAGCGATCCCCCTAGGAATTTCCTTAACCGTCGTACTTATCGGTATAGTGGGCGTTATGAACGCCCTTCTCTACATCGCCCAAAGGTGGCTTTAGGGATGATGGAGCTCTGGGGCGTATACAAAAGATATGGAGAGACAGAAGCCCTACGAGACATATCTCTCAAGATCCGGAAGGGTGAAGTGATCACGGTTTTAGGGCCAAATGGTTCAGGGAAATCGACTCTCTTGAGAATAATTGCCGCGCTCGAGCAACCAACTGGAGGGAAAGTTCTGTTCAAGGGGAAGAAGTTTGACTTTGACGAAATTGGGGGGTGGAGGAAGAGGGCGACCCTCGTGTTCCAACGACCAGTCGTTCTCAGAGGTAGCGTTTTTGATAATATAGCTTACGGACTCAGGCAGAGAGGTCTCCCAAGAGATGAGGTAGAGGTGCGAGTGTCTGAAGCCCTCTATACGTTAGGGCTTCACGTCCTGGCAAAGAGAAAAGCAAAGAGCCTTTCCGGAGGCGAAAAGCAGAGGCTCTCGATCGCCAGGGCATTAGTTCTGGAGACAGACCTCCTGCTCCTCGACGAACCCACTGTCAACTTGGACCCTGAGAGTCTTGAGATCGTTAAGAACTTGATTCATGGGTTAAGGAAGAGACCAGATATCACAGTTGTGTTCGCTACCCATGATATTGAGATCGCTAGGAATCTTTCTGATAGGGTGGTCTTACTAAGCGGTGGTCAGATCGTCGAAGTCGGCTCGACCCGAGACCTCATGTTAAATCCATCAACCGATATGGCAAGGTTCGTGAGGACTGAGAACGTCTTCACCGGTCACTCAAAGAGGGTTAATGGGGTCTCACATATCATGGTGAATGGTGTTGAAATAGTCGGGGCATTTAGTACAGAGGGTAGAACCACCATTGATGTGATGCCAGAGGATATCCTCATCTCGAAAAGAATCATGGTATCTAGTGCTCGGAATAACTTGCAAGGGAAGATAATAATGGTCGAAGAGATCGATGACATCTTCAGGATTAGAGTGGATGTCGGCGTCGTCTTTACAGTCCAGATTACGAGGAGGTCACTCAAAGAGATGGGTCTCAACGCAGGTCAGGAAGTTTACCTTACATTCAAGGCATCCTCCGTCAGGCTCCTCAAGGCAGAGTAGATCTCAACCTATTAGTAATCCTCTGTTACTAAACAGTGAATACGCGCCCGTTATTTGTTGAATAAGGAGATCAAAGATCCCGCACTGATCCTTAGCCGTGCCCTATACCGAACAGGTTGACGTAGATGTTCACTACTCCTCTTACCCGTAAATATCTGATCCCCCTCGCTGTGAGTGTAGGAATCTCAGTGACTCAGATTTGATATCTAAGGGCGGTCGAGGGTTTGAACGGGCATATGCTCCAGGTCTACTGAGTCCCTCTAGTGGACCGCGTGTACAATATTATACGGATATGGTGACCGGTTATTTTCATCGGCGCCGCGCACGCGATTTTAAGGTTTAAACAACAATCTAATGATCTTACCTATTTTTAGTACGTGCGTAAAGGTGGCGCGGCCGGCAGGATTCGAACCCGCGACATTGGGTTGTCTCCTAGAAATCTATCCGAAGACCCACGCTCTATCCATGCTGAGCCACGGCCGCAACAATGAACAGAGAAAACGCATCATTAGTTAAAAAATTGTTGCTGATATAACGGTTTGTATTGGATCCAAATCTTCTGCGTGTTATCTCTAGGTATGCTCTTCCTGAATATCCGACTTCGGGTAAAAATACAGGCTATCGCCAGAGAAGATTTATTCCAGCATACTGCAATACCCGCTAGTTAAGGAGCGACGGTCCTATGATTATCCCCATAAACTTGATCAGGGAGATTGAGATCTACACTTTTTCTCACGCCACGGAGGACGAAGAGAAGGTTGAAAAGGCTATGAAGAACCTTCTCCCGGAGGGAAACCAGGACCTCTGGCTCACGAGGAATACGCTAAAAGGATATCACGGAGATCCTATCACTATCGTATCGGGAAAGATACGAACGAAGAAAGGGGCGACCGGGGTCCTCTGGAGAGTGGTGCAGGAGCTTTCATCCCTTGACCAGCAAAGACTGCTGGACGAGCTAGAGGAGAGGTTAGATGAGGGAGGAAACTTCCATATTCGACTTGATAAGCAAAACGCATATCTGGGCAAGATCTGCCTGTTGGAGACAGATCCGGTGAAAATGAAGTTCAGGCTCAGGTTACCCCACGGGAGGGACCGAGCAGAGTATGTCCGCGAAGTTATCCACACTATGATTCTGGAGGACTCACCGACGTGAGGCGATTCGTCGATCTCAACATCCGGGACCCAGGTGATACCCGAGTTCTCACTGAGATGCTGGAACTTGCTTCAAAGCTGGGGTTCAAAGGCATCACTCTATCATCTGAGAGACCTCAACCGCAGATGATGAGAAACAAAGCCTTGTCTGTGGGTATTGATCTCTCGAATAGGATCGACCTGAGGCCTAGGAGCACCAACGAGTTATCCAAGGCCCTCCGGCGTGTCCGCAGAAAATTCGAGATCATAGCCGTCTGTTGCGAAAACAAAACTGTATCAAGGCAGGCAGCAAAGGATCACCGGGTTGATATTCTCACCTTTCCCCCCCTAAGAACCAATAAGAGTCGGGTAGGTTTAGACCGTCAGGGAGCAGCTCTTGCTTCAAAATCTAACTGCGCCTATGAGATTTGCCTCTCCGACTTGCTTGAACCAAGCGTCGACAGAGCAAGGTTCCTGATAGACCTAAAACGGGACATCTCGAACGCGATACATGAGGGTGTGCCCATGGTGGTTTCGAGTGGAGCTGGATCTCCTCTCCAAATGCGGGAGCCTCGAGCCATAGCTTCGATCACCAACCTCCTTGGAATCTCTAAGGACAAAGGCCTCGATGCTGTATCTGAGATCCCCCGAATTATATTGGAAAGAAACCGAGAGAAACTCAGGCTAGGCTTCATCAGCCCAGGCGTAAAGGAGGTCCGATGATGCCAGTGAGGAGTATCGGGAAACGGTACTTAGCCATCTCCGTTGAAGGCGAGGATTCCTACTCGGAACAGGAGGTTTCTTATACACTTTATCAAGCCGTCAAAGGGCTATTTGGTGATTTTGGCGTGTCTTTGCTCCAGCCGAGACTTGTGGAGTACAACGAGGAAACAAGCATAGGAATCATTCGATGCCGTCGGAGCCACATGTGGGAGATGAGGGCCGTCCTTGCGCTGATTACAGAGATATCTAACCAAGAAGTGGCAGTAAGAGTGATGGGCGCTTCGGGGACCATCAAGTCATTGAAACTATCAATTTAAATAATATTTTGGTATCTAACCTAACCCAACCAAAACTAGATGCAAGGAATTCATTTTGAAGTATTTTCTTCATATAGTTATTTTTTTCAGGCTCATATCAACCTTTATATCTGGAGCATCTGTAGAATGTCAGGTGCGCCGAGAAGAAATCATGAGCCGAATTCTCCTCAAAACGGAGTTGAATAGGCTTTAAACCTCTTGCGCGTGATGAAATCAAAGGCTGAAAAATAGAATGATCATACCAGTCAGATGCTTCTCCTGCGGCAAACTTGTTGGGGACAAATGGGAGCCCTACTCCAAGAAGGTGGCCACCGGAGAGCACCCCAAGAAGGTCCTCGATGACCTAGGAGTCGAGAGGTACTGTTGCAGGAGGATACTGCTTTCTCACGTGGACCTCATAAACGATATACTATTGTTCCACAATACTAAAGAGATTGTCGATATCAGAGGCGAACGTTAAATATGGAAATTCAGCAAAGCGATAGCCTCTTGCTTCCTCAAGAGGTGCTTCTTTCCGCGGGTGTCCATATAGGGACCAGGGTCAAGACTAATGACATGGTGCAATTCATATACAAGGTGAGACCAGACGGCCTTTTTGTCCTCGACATGGATAAGATGAACAAGCGAGTCATGACCGCCGCCAAGTTCATCTCCATGATGGACATCTCGAGACTAGTAGTCGCTTCGTCCAAGAGGTATGGGAGGCTTCCGGTCCACAAATTCTGCGAGGTGACCGGCGCGCATCCTCTCATCGGGCGCTTCACATCGGGGACCTTCACCAATCCAACGTATAGCCACTATTTCGAACCAGTAGCGGTGCTCGTCACCGATGCCCTCGCCGATAAACAGATTGTGGTTGAGGCCACGGCAGTAGGCGTCCCTGTGATAGCCCTGTGCAGCACCGACAATAACCTCTCTGATGTTGACCTCGCCATCCCCATCAACAACAAGGGGAGGAGAAGCCTCGCAATAGCATACTGGCTCCTCGCGAGGCAGCTTAAACGGGAGCTCAACGAGCTTACCCCAGAGCAGGAATTTTCGTTCTCCATCGACGATTTTGAATCAACGTTATAGGTGAGACAATGGGCGTCAGGCGACCTTGGGTTGCGGGATCCTTTTACCCCGCATCACCCGGTCACCTAAAGAAGACCATCAAGGAAAGCTTCACCCATCCCCTTGGTCCTGGTAAATTACCCCAGAAAGGGGCTGAGGAGAGGAAGATCATCGGAATCATCTGCCCTCACGCGGGATTAGTCTATTCTGGCCCCATCGCTGCCCACAGTTATTATTCTCTAGCTTCTGAGAAAACTCCTTCAGCGGTGATTATCCTTGGCCCGAATCATACTGGCTTGGGATCCCCGGTCTCAATATGGGGAGAGGGAGCTTGGGAGACCCCGATGGGAAAAGTTGGTATCCATAAACACCTTGCAAAAGAGATCTCAGAAGCGTCTGACCTCATTGAGCTGGATGAATCTGCCCATTTTAGAGAGCACTCAATTGAGATCCAGCTCCCATTCTTACAGTATATTTACAGGGAGACGAGGATCGTACCCATCTGCATGAGGTACCAAGATCTTGCCACCAGTAGAGTGGTTGGTAGAGCTATCGCAGAGTCTGTCGCAGGGATGGATGTCCTAATCCTCGCCTCAACGGATCTGACTCATATGGAAACCAAGGAATCCGCCGAGGGGAAGGATTTTGGAGTCCTCAAGAGGATGGAGTCTATGAACGAGGAGGCCCTCCAATACTGGGTACATTCCCAACGGGTTAGTATGTGTGGATACGGTCCGGTCTCGGCAACCCTCGTCGCAGCGAAAAAGATGGGTGCTACCAAAACCCAGGTCCTCGCTTATAGCACTAGCGGGGATATCACTGGAGACATGTCTGCGGTGGTGGGCTACGTTTCGGCCAAGATTTTGAGGTAGAATGCGATGTCTGTAGAAGCCACAGCGCCTGGGAAGGTGATACTTTTTGGAGAGCACAGCGTTGTATATAACGGTCCAGCCATCGTCATTGCCATAGACCGAAGGGCCAAGATCACAGCCAAGGAGAGAGACGATAATAAAATCAAATTCGACTGCCTCGACCTAGGATTCGAGGGGTACTTCGAGGGAAACAAATACCATCCTATAGTGGGGGCAAAATGGAGGGGGAAGAGGCTCCAGGCTATGCTCGTCTCTGCCAGGACGACGATGGAACGCCTCAATAAACATTCAGGGCTGGACCTCACCGTCCGCTCTGAGATCCCTATAGCCGCTGGTCTGGGCTCCTCAGCAGCAATCTGCGTCTCTATAGTAGCGGCTACAGGGGCTCTTCTAAAGGGTAACCTGTCACCGCAAGAGATCTGCGACATCGCCTATGAGGGAGAGAAGATAGTTCATGGTACACCTAGCGGTGTGGACAACAACATCTCCACGTTTGGAGGAATACTGCGCTTCGAGAAAGGCATTGGCATTGATAGGATCGATTTCAATGGAGTGCTCCCTCTTGTAATTGGGAACTCTCGGAGGAATCGCTCTACTCGAAAGCTCATCGCCCATGTGATGGCCCTCAGGGAAAGAAACCCCGAGCTCATAGACGGACTCATCGACTCAATGGGCGAGGTTTCTCGAAGGGGCCTTGATGCAATCAAAGCAAGGGACTATCCGAAGATCGGGGATCTTATGAACATCAACCATGGCCTCCTCTCTTCAATGGGGGTCTCCATCGCCAAGCTGGAACTCCTCATCCACGCGTCAAGGAGAGCCGGGGCATACGGTGCCAAACTCACTGGGGCGGGTGGAGGTGGCTGCATGATCGCCATCACCAGCTCCGAGAAATTACAGGATGTCAGCCAAGCTATCTTCCTAAGAAAGGGGGATCCCCATATTGTAAAAATCAGCTATGAAGGGGTCAAGGTCAGGAGGATGGGATGACTGCAGGTCCTTAAGCTCGGAGGTTCAGTGATCACTATCAAGGACCAGGATTTCACGGTCGACTATAGGAATATCCGGAGGCTTGCTGAGGAGATTAAAGCCGCCTGGCCTACGCCGGTGGTTATTGTCCATGGCGGGGGCTCCTTCGGCCATCCGATGGCTAAGAAATATGACATTACTGATGGGGTCACCTCAGATCGGCAGATCCATGGTTTCGCTAAGACTCACCAGGCCATGGTGGAGCTCAACTCCATAATAGTGAATGCTTTCCTAGATACTGGGCTACCGGCTATTTCGGTGAGCCCATCGTCCTTCATCGTCACAGATGACGGGAGGATTTCCAAGGTTGATCTCGAAATCATGGGCAAGCTCGTCGTACAGGGTGTTCTTCCATTTATATTCGGGGATGCAGTTCTAGACAGGAAGAAAGGGTTTACTATCCTCTCAGGGGACCAGCTCGCCGTGCGCCTAGCCGTCTCCCTCAAGGCCACTAAGCTCATCTTCGGGGTCGATGTAGATGGTATCTTCACATCTAACCCTAAACTTTTCCACAAAGCGAGGTTGATTGAGCGTTTGGAATCCGAGAAGGTCGAATGTTTCGCCAATATCGGAAAGTCTCTCTCTACGGATGTAACCGGTGGTATGCTAGGGAAGATCTCTGAGGCCAGAATGGCGGTCCGAGAGGGGATCGATGTCCTATTTGTGAACGCTACGGAGCCAAACGTGATACTTAAAGCCCTAAAAGGGGAACCCGTAACAGGGACCATCCTGACGGGGTGAGGACGCTGACTGAGATCGAGAAGAGAAAGGAAAGACACCTAAAATTATCGCTGGACGAAAACGTCCAGTCCGATATGGGAACGGGGTTTCAAGACGTCAGGCTCATCCATAATGCTCTCCCCGAGATCAATCTCGACGAGATAGACACGGGAGCGGAGTTCTTCGGGAAGAGACTCAAGTCACCCCTTATCTTCTCGGCGATAACAGGGGGAACACTGTTCGCTAAGGAGATAAATTCTACCCTTGCCGAGGTCGCTGAGGATCTCGGGTTAGGGATAGGGGTAGGCAGCCAGCGAATTGCCCTTGAAGACCCCACCTTAGAGCACACATTCAGGGTTGTGAGGGAAAAGGCGCCATCTTCTCTGGTTATGGGGAACATCGGCTGCCCTCAGCTCAGCATCGGCTGGGGCGTTGAGGAGGCGGAGCGATGTATCAACATGATAGGCGCAGATGCCCTCGGGATCCACATGAGTCCCCTTCAGGAGGCCGTCCAACCTGGTGGAGATACACAGTACTGGGGCGTTTTGGAGAAGATAAAGGCGATAACGGGCGATCTTGGGACGCCAGTGGTGATGAAGGAGACAGGGGCCGGTATTTCTAGGGAGGCCGCCCTGAGCCTGGAGGCTGCCGGGGCATCGGCTCTGGAGTTGAGCGGCGTGGGAGGGACGAGCTGGGCTGCTGTAGAGCATCACATTGCAAGAGTCGATGGAAAAAAAAGTAAAGAAGCCCTTGGTAAGACCTTTTGGAACTGGGGAATACCTACGGCGATAAGCGTCGTAGAAACCAGCGGATCTACGGATTTGAAAATTATCGCTTCTGGAGGAATAAGAACAGGTATAGAGATGGCTAAGGCGATAACTTTGGGTGCTGATGCCGTTGGAATAGCGAAGCCCTTACTCGAGAAAGTGGTTGAAGGCAAGGGGGCCCTCGTAGATCATGTGAATAACATCCTTAGGGAGTTCCGAACCGCGATGTTCCTCGTAGGGGCCAGGAACGTGGAGGAACTCAAAGCAGTACCCGTCATCGTCCTGGGGAAAACCTCGGAATGGCTTAGGTTGAGGGGATACGACCTCCGGAGTCTGGCAAACAGGAGATAAATCCTGGAGGGTTTGGAGGTTACTTTGATCAGGTTTATACGATTCACACATATTATCGGAAGAGGGGAATAACGGTTCAAAACTTGATTTCAGAGAGACTAATGGTCAGCGCTTTGAAGGTCGATGACTACATATTCAATCTTCTTGAGGACCGGAAACCAGTTGTTCTATACGAAGCTTCGAGGCACCTCTTCCATGCGGGGGGGAAGCGTCTCAGGCCTTATCTCGTATTAAAATCCTGTGAGCTCGTAGACGGAAACCCCCACCTTGCCCTCCCATTCGCAGCTGGTCTGGAGATCCTCCATAACTTTACGCTTATTCATGATGACATAATGGACAAAGACTCATTCCGGCGAGGTAACCCTACAATTCACTCAAAGTGGGGGGTCCCCATGGCCATTGCAAGCGGAGACCTCCTGTTCGCGAAAGTCTACCAAGCCATGTACGCTCCGTATTTTGACGGTTCTTTACCCAGCGAGAGTGTGCTCAAGTCTATAAAGGCCGTGACGGATGCCACAATCAGCATCTGCGAAGGCCAGGTCCTCGATATTTCATTCCCAGATACGAGGGACGTCTCCCCGGAAGATTATATCCTCATGGTCGGAGGCAAGACCTCTGCACTCTTTAGTGCCTGTGCCAAAATAGGCGCTATCGTTGGGGGCGCCAATAGAAGGGAAGTAAAGATGCTTGCCTCCTTTGCATGGGATGCAGGGATTGCCTTCCAAATCGTGGACGACATCCTCGGTGTAACTGCCAATGATACGACCCTTGGGAAGCCCATAGGAAGCGACCTAAGGGAGGGGAAAAAGACCCTCATCATGGTATACGCCCTAAAAAATACCGCATCAAGAGAGAAGGAGAATCTACTCAGAGTGCTCGGAGACCAGAATGCAGATTCACAGGATATAGATGCTGCCATCGAAATCTTGAGATCCAGTGGCGCAATCAATTACGCCAAGAAAAAGGCAGCGGAGTACGTTAAGAGCTCTAAGGAGAGCCTTAAGGTCTTCCCAGATATCCAAGCCCGTCAGGACCTGTTAGAGCTGGTCGATTATTTCAGCTCCAGGGACTACTGACCTCCCAGAATTATTGATCAGATTTTTCGTCAACGGTGATGATTAGTAAAAGCTTGGCGAAGGGATTTAGTTCTCCTTAAAGTGTGGGAGGATTTCCTTACCGAAGAGGTCGATTGATGCCCGCATATTTGGCCCCAGTGGGCTCCCCGTAATGAAGTGTGTTATTCCTTTTTTAAAGATGGTGTCAATCTTCTCTGTGCATTGCTCCGGGCTACCACAGACGGTGAACGCGTCTATCATCTGCATGTCGACCGACCCAAAGGCCTCATCCCAGTTTCTGTTAGCGAGATCATTCTGTATCTTTTTGGCCTTCTTCACTGGAATGCCATGTTTCTCTAGGATAAACGGAGGGCTTCCTGCAACAATATAGGCAACTACGGGCACTAGGGGCTTTCTAGCCTTCTTCTCTGTATCGGCTACAGAAAATGAGGTATACGCTGCAATATCCACCTCTTTAGGATCCCTTTTTGCTTTTTCTGAGCCCTTACGGATGAGCTTTACTGCTCTCTCGATGTCATCAGGATGGCTAGCGTTGATAAGAGCCCCGTCACCGATTCTTCCGGCAAGCTTAAGCATCTTTTGGCCTTGGGCTCCAATGTAAAGAGGTATAGGATCAGTGGTTTTAAAGTTGAATCTGGCCCCGCCAGTAGTTTTGAATATTTTTCCGTCATAGCCGGCTTTCTCCCGGACGATCTGGCGCCGGATAATCTCTACGGCTTCCCTCACCGTCCTAAGTGGAGATTTCATCTCCACACCCGCCGTCTCAAGAGTAGTCTTGTCCCCTGCCCCGATCCCACATATCACGCGACCTGGGGCGATCTCATTGAGGCTTGCGACACTCTCTGCGGTCATCACCGGGTGGACCATATATGGGTTTGTGACTCCAGGGCCCAGTTTAATATTGTCGGTGTAGTTAGCGATAATCGCAAGGCTAACGTAGACGTTCCTGTTATTGAAGTGATCCGTGATCCAGATACTGTCGTATCCCAATCTCTCGGCTTGGATAGAATAATAGGTGGTTTTCCAGAAGGGCTCCAGAGGGACGAACTCTATACCGAATTTCAAAGCCATATCATTTTCCTCCTAGGTTCATTTCGTTTAGGATGGCTTTGGTTCGCTTCTTGTCGGCCTTCAAGGCTGCTTTTAAGAGGTATCTCAGCCCCTCATCGCTGGATAGCTGGTTCTCTTGCCATTTGTGGAGTATCCCTTTGGCGAGGGAGCTAGGGACAGCCGCGCCATCCTTAACCTCGAGGATGACATCAGTGAGCTTCTCGGAAAGAACGTTTCTCTCTTCCTTCTGTATCCTCTCGATAATTTCCTTATAGCTCATATCGCTAGGGTAACCACCATGTTCACTATATCCTTTTCGAGGATCGATCCAACCCAAAGGTTCGAGGGAAAGAATGTGAGCTCCAACTATTTCATGCACATCTTGGATTTCACTATCGTTAATAAACGGGAGGCTATCTTTTCTTTTTCCCTGAGGGTTAAGTGCTCATAGCTCCCCTTCTTGTCGATGATGAACGCCTCATTAGTCTCGTGACCAAAACCCACTTTTGTTCGGGCAACGTCGTTCGCCACGATGAGGTCCATGCCTCCGGTCTCCATCCGAGTTTGGGCTTTTTTTATTAGATCCTCGTCAGATACGTTGTATTCCGCCTTAAAGCCTACGAGGAAAATCTTTGGTCTGACTTTTTTGACCCTATCGATAATCTTTGGCCTCGCAATTAGATCGATCCGCCAGCTCCCGCTACCAGAGGACGTCTTCACCATGTCTCTCTCCTTTATGCCAAAGTCAGCGGCCGCAGCAGAAAGGACGGCCAAGTTATATTGAGAGCTCTTGAGCTCTTCAAGAACCGCGTCTAACATCTCAGTTGTCGTCTCGACTGGGATCACCTTTGCACCAGTGGGAGGTTCTGCAGAGCCTGGACCATAAACTAGGGTCACTTCTCCTCCTCTCTCAAGAGCATCTCTAGCTATAGCAATCCCCATTTTTCCAGAACTCGGGTTTGTAATGAACCTGAACCCGTCGAGGTACTCCCTAGTGGGTCCTGCGGTAATCAAGACACGTACTCCCTGATAATCTCTCCGGACCGTAAGCTTGGAGATAACTGCCTCAACTATCTCTTCCGTGGTGGATATTTTTGCCATTCCCTCCTCGAATCTAGGTATGAGCACCTTAACCCCGATGGATCTTAGTTTTTCCACATTCTTCATCACGATGGGGTGGCGGTACATGGAAGCGTGCATCGCCGGGACCATGATGATGGAAATCCCGGTGCCTATTGCTGTGGTGAGCAATGTGGTAATAGGTGTATCATCAATGGCCGTGGCCGCTTTCCCTATGGTGTTGGCCGTGGTCGGAGCTACCAGGATGAGATCGGCTCTATGTAGGTGCTCCCCCCCTAGGGTGATATGTTCAGTCTCTCCTGTAAGCTCTGTGACCACGGGGTTCCCCGTAGACCACTCCATCATATGGGGGTGAATTACCTTCTGTGCCATCTGGCTCATGACCGTGTAGACCTCCGCTCCATATCGCATAAGTTCCCTGGCGATCTCGGGGCTTTTAATCGCAGCAACGCTACCTGTCACGCCGATGACGATCTTTTTGCCACTCAGCTCGTTCCCTTTGGTTCCGATTATCTGCTTGGAGGTGTGTTCCCCGAGGCTCATATTTCCTCAGCTTCGCTTATGGGGGCTATGGATATTAATGTTTCAGCGCGCGCGAATAAAATATTCTAAAGAGGAGATTAGTAAAATCCTGTTGCTAACCGCGCGCGAGCGTTCGCATCTATAAAAAGTCGCCTTGACTGATAACTTCTTTTGTGACGAGGTTTAGTCTTCCAGCCTCAATCTTTTCTTGCCTTGTTGATCTCCTTAACGTACCAAGCGGTGTCCCTCTGGACAAAATCTCGAACATCAACCCGGACCGGCTGGCCCTTCTCATCTAATAGCACTACCTCATCGATCTCGGAGTTGATGATCTTCCTCTGGCACCTCTGACAGGGTTCGGCCCGGGTGTATCCACCGTCAGGATTTAATCCTGCGATGTAGAGTTTCGCCCCGATTCTGTCGCTGCGGTTGGAGTTGATGATCGCGTTCTCCTCTGAGTGGACGGCTGGGCAGAGGTCATAGGCCTTATTTGCAGGTTGATTCTTCATGTCCTTTATACACCCCACCTCAAAGCAGTTGATGACTCCTCTGGCGTTGCCGTTGTACCCTGTCCCTACGATAGTGTTTCCCTTAACAATAACTGCCCCGAACTTGCGTCTCAGACATGTAGACCGGGCGGCTACCGAGACCGCTATCTCCAAAAAGTATTTTGTCTTGTCGGGCCTATCCAACGACTAACCTCGTCATCCCATTGTCGCAAACTTGCTTAAAAACTCTTGAGGTGAATTTGTCACGGCCGCGAGTAAACCCATCAAACGTTGCCTGCGAAAGGTTTGAGGGCAAGCGGATGGATGGCTTCGATATTGCTGTAATGGAGATTTCACTTTGTTTTCAGGAGATCGACGGCGCGATCAAGAAATATATTTCATGCCTCGATCCTTCAGCTGTCATCTGAGAGGGACAATCGGTTCGAGCATCCATTTCCCTTGAGAGTGGGGTGATTATTGTCGCCTACGTAAGGCTCCTTAACCTCTTTTGCATTTACCCCATGGACGATTCCCTCTATGGTTTAATATCCCCCTACCGAACTATCTAGCCGAAGGGCTGAATATTTGAGGATCTCCGAGCTAGATATCTCCGATGCGATCAAAGACCTCCTAAGCTCCAGAGGGTTTGACGAGTTGTATCCTCCCCAGGCCGAGGCAATCAAGGCCGGGGTGCTGGAGGGCAAGAGCTTGGTCATGGCGAGTCCCACGGCCAGCGGCAAGACCCTCGTCGCAGAGCTCTGTGCCTTCAAACACATCCTGGAGCAGGGTGGGAAGGTTCTTTACCTCGTGCCCCTCAGAGCCCTAGCCTCAGAGAAATACGAGGATTTCCAGACTTACTCTAGCCTCACTAAGCAGGATGGAAATAAGATTAGGGTGGGCGTCAGCACCGGTGACCTCGACAGCCGGAAGAGCTGGCTCGGGGACTATGATATAGTGGTGACCACCAACGAGAAATGCGACTCCCTCCTCCGGCATAGGTCTCCCTGGATGGAGGATGTCTCCCTGGTCATCGTCGACGAGGTCCACCTCATTGGGAACGACAGGGGCCCCACCCTAGAGGTAGCGCTGGCAAGGCTCCGGCAGTTGACGCCCGAACTCCAGGTGCTCGCCCTCAGCGCTACTATCAGGAATGTCGATGAGGTTGCGGAATGGCTAAACGCTCAGTGGATTGAGACCAAGTGGAGACCCGTCCCCCTTAAGGAAGGAGTGGCCTTCAACGAAAGGATCATCTTCAACGACGGCTCCACTAAAAGACTGAGGCCCCTCAACAGGCTTGATCCCATCAACATAGCGATGAACTCGGTTCTGGATGGAGGACAGAGCCTGATCTTCGTGGAGAGCCGTAGGCGAGCCCAAAGCATCGCGAGGGAGGCCGGTAACGCACTCCGGGGCACCAACAAGAAGAAAGCGGAGATGAGGCTCCTAGAGATCTCCACGATGATCTCAACCAGGGGAGAGAAGACCCGCCTATCAGACGATCTCGCCTCTGCCGTGGCAGGGGGTGCCGCATTCCACCATGCTGGTTTGAGCAGCGCCCACCGTAAGATCGTTGAGACTGCTTTCAAGGGTGGTTTGATCAAGATCCTCTCTGCAACGCCTACTCTAGCGGCAGGCGTCAACCTACCTGCTAGGACAGCGGTTATTGCCAGCTATAAGCGGTTCAGACCGGGGTACGGTATGTATCCCATATCTGTGTTAGAGTACAAACAGATGAGCGGAAGGGCGGGGAGACCCCAGTACGACGATGCTGGAGAGGCGATCCTCATTGCGTCAAGCTCCGACGAGCAGGACGCGCTCATGGAGGACTATGTCACCGCGAAGCCGGAGAGACTCTTTAGCAGGCTTGCCCAGGAGGCGGCGATCCGGGGCCACACCCTCGCTGCTATCGCCTCCGACTATGCGCACACTGAGCCGGGGCTCATGGACTTCTTTGGGCAAACCTTCTACGGGTATCACTACCCTCTGGGAAATATCAAGCTTATCCTCGCAGGGATCCTTAGCTACTTGCGCCGGGAGGACATGATCCATCATGAGGGAGACTACATATACGCTACCGATTTTGGGCGTAGGGTCTCCGAGCTCTATATCGACCCCCTTTCCGCCGTGGTCTTGAGGGACGGTCTTAACCAGGACGACATCAGTTTCACTGATATAACGTGGCTCCACCTCATATGCCACACCCCTGATATGCGTCCCAAGCTCAGGCCGAGAAGAGGGGAGATGGTCGCTATCGAGAACTTCCTGGAGGAGCACCGCCATGAGTTGACGGTGAAACTAGCCTCGGACTACGATTACGTCGATTATGAGACCACTCTCGGAGAGCTCAGAACCACCATGATCTTGAAGGCATGGATCGATGAGACCTCCGAAAACGACCTATTCGAGAAATATCGCGTATCCCCAGGGGACCGATACAGTGCAGTACACAACGCCAACTGGCTCCTCTACTCTGCCTACGAACTCGCTAGGGTCTTAGGAACAGACAAGCATCGAGGCCATATACGGACACTAAGGGACAGAGTGAGGTATGGCGTAACTGAGAAGCTGCTCCCCCTGGTACGGCTGCAGGGTATCGGAAGAGTCCGGGCCAAAGTCCTTTACAACTCGGGTTTCAAATCAGCCTCCATCTTAAAGGCCGCTCCACTGGCTAGGCTTGTCGAAATACCCCTAATTGGGCCGAGTCTCGCGAAGACTATCAAGGAGCAGATTGGAGGGGTCGTGGACCAGGACGAGTGGAGGCGTCTCGATACTGACACGTCGGAGCAGCGTTCCATCACTGACTTTTTCGAGAAGCCCAGAGATAAACCCAAATCGGACCGCTGATAGATCAATTTGAAATGGGAAGGTTCGCAGCGATTCTCAGCAAGAGAGGCCAGAACGTATCAAGAAATATGGTCCAAATGCTTCGCGCTGGAATCAATCAGGCACCAGATGTCCAAGGGGTCTCCACCGGTGGAGTTGCTATCATCAAAGGGAGAATCANGCTCTCTGATCTACCGGAAACACCCATTGCCCTCGGGCACTCTCTCACCAAGATCCACCCGGAGGACCCTCCACAACCTCTCACCCAATACGGATATTCCTTCTCTATCGAGGGCAGGAACCTGAGAGGGACGGGTCAATCTACCGCCAGTTCAACCGGTGATGCACTCGGCAAAGACCCGGTGGAAGGGCTCACCCGCTTAGTGACTGGAGGAAAAGGGACATTTGCAATAATAGCCCTATATAATCAAACCCTCCTTGGTGCCAGAGACCCAGTTGGTACAATCCCTCTTTACTATGGGGAGAATGAGAATATCGCGGCGATGGCCTCGAGCATGAAAATGTTGTGGTCTATTGGAGCTGAAGCACATACTCTCGAACCGGGCTCAATGTTAAGGATAACTGAGGAGGGGACCGCCATAGAGTCTGTATATGTCTTAACCCAACCCCCTCTCAGGGCAATCACTCTCAGCGAGGCTACCCTGGAGCTAGATAAGCTCATGACAGACTCCGTCGCAGCTAGGACATGGGGCTTAGCTAAAGCATCCCTCGGATTCTCAGGGGGAATCGACAGCAGCATTCTAGCCTACTACCTCGATAAGGCAGGAGTCGAACTCGATCTCATCTGCGTTGGCCTAGAGAATTCCAGAGAGTTCGAAATAGCAGAGATCGCTGCTGAGGCTCTCGGTCTCCCCTTGAGGCTCGAGGCATTTACGGTTGAGGACGCGGAGAACGACCTTGACGGGGTGCTCTGGAGCATCGAGGATCCAAACCCGATGAAGGCATCCATCGCTATCCCCCTCCACTGGGCGGTGAGAACGGCTGCCGAGTATGGATCTAAAGTGTTTTTCTCGGGGAACGGGAGCGACGAACTCTTCGGAGGGTATCACAGACACGCGCAGGAGTACGCGGATCACGGTGAAGCCGTTGTCACGTCTATATTCCGGGATGTCTCCGAGTCCTACAGGGTCAACTACGAGAGAGACCACATGGTATGCATGGACGCAGGGCTGGAGCTCAGGCTTCCCTTCTCGGACCAAACCCTTGTCCGGTGGGGACTCTCGATCCCCCCGAATCTCAAGCTCTCAGGGGGACCAAGGTCGCCGAGAAAAATCGTATTGAGAAGCCTCGCAAGACTCCTTAAGTTATCGGAAGAGATAGCCGGGAGACCCAAGAAGGCCATTCAGTACTCAACCGGAGTGAACCGTGCGCTGAAGATGCTTGCAAAGAGGGAGGGCAAGACCACGAGAGATTACATTTCTGAGAGGTTTCAGAACCTGAGAGACAAAAATATGCGGAGACTGATCTGATGGAAAAACAAGAGAGCATGACGGCTATTTCAAACCTCATGAGGGAGCATTATGGAGACCTTGACGTGGGACCCGAGAGGCTACTAGACCCTTATAGGACCCTCATCAACTGCGTCCTGTCCCACCGGACCCGGGACGAGAACTCGAGCAGGGCATCGCGTAACCTCTTCTCAGAGATTGATGGTCCGTTGGACCTCCTGGACATGGACCATGCGAAGCTTAAGGATTTAATCCACTGCTCGGGTTTCTACAACCAAAAGGCCAGAAACATCATCGCTATCAGCCATGTTCTCGTAGACGATTACGGTGGAATGGTCCCCAATGACAGAGACACGCTTATAGGACTCCCCGGCGTGGGGCCGAAGACGGCAGACATCGTTCTCAGCTACGCCTTTGGGAAACCGGTAATAGCTATCGATGTCCACGTCTCGAGGGTTGCGAGGAGGCTGGGTCTCGCTCCGGACGATGGGGGTCCTAAGTGTGTGAAGGAGTCCTTGGAGAGTCTTATGCCCCCCGACTCATATAGATTCGCGGATCACGCATTCGTGAGGCACGGGAAAGAATTCTGTCGAAACAGCAACCCCCGGTGCACTGAATGCTTCCTTAGCAAACTCTGCTCTTACCCTAGCTCTCAAAGCCAATAAATATCCCTGAGGAGAATCCAAAACCATCTCCTAGATTAAGTTCGAGGAGATGATCACCGATATCTACGGTACTCCCACCACCAAAGCCCACCAAATCTCCACTGGGGCGATCTAGGCCATCCGGTACCTCGAAGCCAGAGGGATCTCAGTCATTCTCACATTTTCTCGAACCTACCCTCAACCTCCTTAGGAGTTCTTAGGGACAAGCGAGGGCATCATCTGATAGAACAGGGACCACGTAGCTTTAAACCAAGAAAGCAGTTCTTTAAGGATAACGAAGATTGCCGAGAGGTGTATCATCGACTTAATTGGATTTTGGCCATAAGGTGCTTGAAGAATAGACCAACAGATACAACATGATGTATCTCACGATCTACCAGACAACCGATAGGGAAGACGTACTCAGGGGCCTCTAAGAGTTCCCATATCAAGTTTCAGTGATAGCAGCTTCTACTATCACGTCCTTGAGATAGCTGTCTATAACAGGAAGGATCTCTAGGAAACCGCGGAGATGATGGTAATTGAGACATTCGAGATCGTCACGATTGGCGATAGAGAGGTGGACATGTAGCTCCTCCAAAAAGCGGGACATGGTGTAGCAGTAGGGGATGCAAATGTAAAGCTCGATGGAATCGTCGATCTTGTGACGAAAGTAGCGAACGGAGAATGATTCAGTGAGGCAGTTGAGCCGCTCTTCTAATCTCAGCCTTGTTTCGAGTGCTTGGCAACTGCATCCGAGATCCTTCGGAGCCCTTCCATAGCGTGCTTATATGCATGCCAGCCTCCCATGCCGCACTCGGGTCCAGCGTAGGGCACGTTTTCGGGGCCAAACGCTTCGACCATGACATCGAGCCTCTTAGCCATCAACCCGGTCTCCTCGATGAAAATAGTCGGGTCGATCCTCTCATGTCGTATCTCGGTCCACACATCGCCGACCTTTTGTTGAATTTTCCCCGTGATCCCCTCAGCTTTGAGGCGGGCCTCGATGAGATCGTCAAAGAGGGTCATCGCTATGCTCGCCTTGAGCCGCTTCCCGGTCTCTTGGAGGCGCCTCTTTGTTGAGTCGAGGGTATATAACGGATCCCCTACATGGGACTCTGCCAACTGGAGACTATCAACATCCCAGAAGATGTCGTCAGAGGTGTCATGGAGGTGCATGCTTGTCTCTGCTCCCTTGGAGATCACGGCTCGGCAGATCTTGTCCCATGCTTTTATGAGGGATTCTCTACCGTCTGACCCATAGTCCAGCAGAGGATCATTAAGGAATCCGAGGACAGGCTCATCTATACATACAATGGATACCTCGCCGTTCCTGCCATTAAAAAGGGACTGGGAGACGATGTCCGCAAGGGCTCCCCCCAGATCCTCGAATAGCCTTGCGTTCTTGACTGGGAAAAAGGATGCCAGTGTGTAGGGCCCCGTCACGCATACCTTAAGGCGCACCCTTTCTAGCCCCGTTAGGTCTCGTATCATCGAGGCGTTCTTCCTTATCACCTCGATCTCGGGGACAGGCATGTTTGGTTTCGCTGAGGGACTATCGAAGGCCATGTAGCCATCAGGGGCCTTCTCGATGCCCCTAATGAGCTCGAAGTACATCTCGTTCATATCGCGGAACTGTGGGAAGTTTGGGACGTCTATCCCCGTATTCACTTTGTCCACGAAGCCTCCGACAACCTCCCGTTCAAAGACATCGACGGCATCCGAACTGCCGACCAGGGAGAGGAGCGACCCGGACCTCCTGGCCCCCTCACAGATAATGGACTTATTCACCCTGAGGGGGAGGCTGCCGACATCATACGATAGAACCATAGAGACTCAACAGATGTTTATCTTACCCGTGGCGAGGTCATTGCAGAACTGGTCGAGGTGCTCGAGCTCATAGGCCATAATCTCCTCGATCCCTGGGGTGACATCACCCACGGTGAACCCCTCTCCAAGTACCACTTGGGCTGAGCAGACCGCTGGCATGTCGATGGATTGTCCTATGGCGCTCACAAGCCAGACATAGACCTCCTTGACTCCAGGGACGTTATCCGCCACCCTGTTCGCGATCCTATAACTGAGGAGGTTATAGATCTTGCCAACGTGGCTTACCGGATTCTTCCCGGCTGCGGCCTCGGACGCCATTGGCCTATTCAAAGGTATGACTCCGATAACGTTATTTCCTCTTCCCACCTGACCCGAGTCCCCTGTATCGATAGAGCTCCCAAGTACTGTGAGATAGAGGCCGTTAATGCCCCGTCCTTTTCGGTCAAGGACATTTAACCCAATGTTCACTTCGTTGAAACCATACTTAGAGTCTATGAAGCCGTTGATTGCATCGTAGATCTCCGATTTCTTCCTAAAGTAGTCGGTCTCGCTCTTAATGAAACGGTCGACAAAGGCCATCGCGACGGTAAGATTCAGGTTGTTTCCGTCCCTGAAGCCCATAATCTTGATGTCCTCCCCAGACTCTGGGTACTGTTTCTTGAACCCCGGGGTGTTAAGGTAACCCTCAAGATCTAGAATTAGTTTCTCAGTCCTACTCAAGGGTGCAAAGCCTACGGCTGCCGAGGTATCGTTCGCGCCGAGGTATCTACCCTTCCTCTTGAATATGTCTTGGAGGGATGCCGCTCCTGGTTTGATGAAGCTCTGGTGCTTCAAGTGCTCGGGTTCTATAAATCGGAGCTTCTCCTTGAACCATTTTTCCGTACTCTCAACTGCGATCTCTTTGACCGGCACGTGTTCATCCCCCACATCAAAAGTCGCCCGGTCCCCATATACCATGAGGATCTCTTTGGTCATCTCACCTCCATTATAGGCGACCTCTGAGCCTCCCGCACCAATCAACCCCTTGTCCAGGTTATGGTGGAGAATGGTCCCAAATCTTTTCAGGTATTCCTTAGAGAGCTCGATGGAGACCTGATTCATAACTGAGTCACATATCGTGTCAGGGTGACCGAGTCCCTTTCTCTCACAGACTTCTAAGGGATTGGCATCAAGGGCAAGCTGCTTCAACTCTTTTACTAGAAATTTATTCAAATTCACATACCAACCTAACTCTATTATTCCTCAGGGAATCATCGAAAGTAATGCATGTATCTTTTTAAATATATCTATGGCTCAAATTAAGAATAAACGTAAGATTTACCCATAAAGATTCTTAATGGAATAATATTTTCATCATCACTTTTTTTTCCAGTGTTTACGCGGAATCGGATCATTTGTTTCATTTGGATCGTGTTCTCTAATCCAAAACAATTATCTAGACAGAGTCCGTCATTCATCTCAGTCCGTACTAAAGGCGCATTAGGATGAACGAGGAATTTACCCTCTGTAGCAGTTGTGGGAAGCAGACCCCAAAATACCAGTTCTGTATCTATTGCGGCTATAACCTCCGCAAGGATAGGGGAAAAAGAATCCAAGCTTCTGAGGAAGAGCGTTTAACCTTAGAATCCCAAGAGACCATGAAAAGCATTGAATCTGAGTCACTCAATTTTTCCGAACTTCCTGGTGAAACCATCATGTCTCCGTTTCCGACGGCCCTCGCGATGGGCCTCACTTTAGATGACCAGATCGCGCAGGCGAGAAGGGAGCTTTTGAATTATCAAATCTGGAGGATCAAGCTCTGCACCATCCTCAGCGAGCAGGGAACGTCGACCCAAGTGTTCACCAACATCTGGGATGATTATGGAAAGGAGGTTGTACGGATCCAAAAAATGATTGCGGAGACCCTAGGAGCAAGGGAGACCAGCTACAAAGATAAGAGAGTCGAACTAGAGAACGCTAAACTAAAGTTGGAGGAGCTCAGGGTTAGGGTTGCTATCGGAGAGATTTCCGAGAGCGACTTGTTGATAAGGACACCTAGTATACGGGCTGATATCGAGAGCCTGGAATTTGAGGCCTCCCGTTTTTCGAAACAGCAGGGCGGAGAAGAAGCTATACACGGGGGCTGGTTACCCAGGGAGATGTTAGATTATGAACAGTCGGCAAGGACCCTTATGTATGAGATTCATAGTCTCGTAACCGAGGGAAAGCTTAGCACTGAACTTGGGGGAAGATTGGAGGAAGAGATTGGGGAGATCCAAAGCTACTTTTCATCCATGATTGGGACGCAAGGTGGGCAGGATATACGGAACGAACTCGATACGCTTGAAGTCAGGTACAAGGTTGGAGAGATCACTCTGGATGAGTTTGAGTCTCTAAAAAGGGACTTAGTCTCCAGTCTCTAGCGTCATTAGGAGAATTACACACGCGATTCTATTCAAAACAAATAACTGGTTAAGCAATACTAAAATATCCTAGAAGCTGCTTTCATGAGTGTTATCTGATGAATGATAAATCACTCGGCCAATTTATCATGGGTTTAAGCATCATCATTATGGTGGGGTACTTCGTATGGGCTTTTGCTCCCATGCTGGGGCCTGCAGTGACAAACCTAATAACACCTGAGATGAGTGAATGGGCATTCCGCTTTCCGGTGATCCTCGCAGTCTATCTTTTGCTGCTGGTCGTCGCTTGGATAGGTTATACAATGGCGACTACTCCTCCGCCAATACCTCTCGAGAGCCCTCTGGAGATCGAGAGAGCAGAATATGATAGCACCCAGAGTGGAACAAAAGATCAGTCAAGCTGATGATTTCATCCTTTTTTAATATGGTATGGAACCCTATGGTTTTGTATCTTCCCGAATCTTTCTGATTTCTTTTTGTTAACGTTTATTGAGATCAATTAAAACGTCTAGACTTATTTCTCAAACATTTAATTAAAACCTACTCTCCTTAGAATGGTTGTTAAAATTTGGAAAACCTTAAGATAAACTGGTAACCGTGAGGCGTGGATATCTATTCCTAGACCTTCCTGTATATGATGTGACATGAAGATGATGCCCCGTTTCAATCTGCAATTTATGGGAGTTTTGGTCTTTCCGGTCACGTTTCTCGTGGGGGCTTCTCAAAGTAGTCGCCGTTGATGTCCTATCCTTTAAAATCCCCTTTTGGATCGGGAACGGCGGATGGATTCGGGTCATTTCCACTATATCTACTGCGGCTATCGCTAGGAAGATCCTGGAAAGACTCTAAATGGATCGAAGGAAAATCCTCATCGCCATGACCTTGTCGGCCACTTTCTATGTCCTATTCTATAGGGCGCTATTATTCCTCATTCAGAGAACCTCTGTGCAGGAGGTGACTATGGCAAATACAGACCCGTTCATCTGGATGGTGGCTTACACCGCAGCCATCACGATGGTACCCCGTTTTATTATAGGCGTGATTTTTGTGTGTAATTTTCCTCTTCCTTGTCCCGAGGAAGAAGTTTAAGCCGATATTTGTATTTCCATCTGAGAAAACAGTTGTTCAAGAAGAGGCCGTAGCCCACAAAATGTCATGCGTCTCACGCGTGATGCCGCTTTCTTTTTACTCGAAGTTTTACCTCTTTTTTGGGTAAGGAGCCTAGGCATCAGTCCCTGCGTGTACCTAAGTTCTACAAATCCATTGGAGTATATTTCAAATATAGCATATTATTCTGCCGAGTATGGCGAAAAGATCGAGTTGGTCTAGAAGCTCCAAATTTTCTCCTTTAATCAGGCTCTTTTGGTCATTAATAGTCTCGCATTCAACCTCAGCTTCCATGTCCCAGGGCTGTACTGGGAGACCCGTGTGTGATCCATAAATTCTGCCGACCGTCCATGTTTTGCAGCAGCTTCCGCAATGAGCTTCTCTGCTTCGGTAAATCCATTCTCCTGGGGGCTCCAATAGTAGAGGTGGATGGCGCCTCTGTCCCTTAGGAGCGGGACAGCAACATCAAGAAACTTGTAGGCTCCCAGGGGGAGGGGCATAATAATCCTATCGTACGTCTTTCCTATCTCGGGGCAGATCTGCCTAACGTCGCCCTTGATGGGTTGGACCCTGTCAGAGACCCTATTGAGATAGATGTTTTCTATGCAGTAGTTATGGGCTACGGGATTCAACTCGACGGCGATCACATTGACCGAGGTTTTTTTTTTAGCTATTCTTATTGGAATCGGACCGATACCGCTAAACATCACCAGAACCTCTTCGCCGTTTCCCACAACCTCCGTCAATCTATCTCTCTCCATGCTTTCTCGGGGAGAGAAGTAGACGGTTGCTGGGTCGAGCCTGAATACGCAGCCAGACTCCCTATGGAGGACCTCGGTGTCCGGGTTTCCTGCGATAAGCCTGAGCTCTCTGATCCGATAGTCTCCGGTTCTGGCCGATTCCTTCGCGAGGACGCTGGAGACATTCCTGTGGACCCTCATGATAGCCTCAGCGATCTGCTTCTCCACGTCCCTCAGTTCGTCAGATATCTCAATCACCGCCACGGCCTTTCTCTTGGAGCCGTAAATATCGAAGGACTTTGTCATAATGCTGAACTTGTCGGGAGGGAGGAGGGTCTTCAGCTCAGCTCGAAGGCTAAGGCTCATTTCAGGAATAGAATAATAGCATGGACCTTATTTATCCAATGGTTCAGTCTCTTGGACTAAAAGATGGATCTCTCGCCCGTTTTTCGCATCAGTTTACCTCTAACCTTAATCTCATCCTGGAAAAGGTCATCGGGATCATAATCTTCCTGAGTCCTTCGCTTTACGGTCTTTCCGCAGACGCCAGTTTCGAGGAGCTGAGCCCGGTAACATACGGCGTAGTTGCAGCCCTTAGGGGCGCAATCATCGCCAGTCCATTCACACCTTGCCTCTCTGCCACTAATGATCAGAGATCGTTTGGTGCACTTGAAGTCGCGACAGTCCGGAAAACACTGTTTTACTTCTGTCAAAATAAATTACCTCGTCGTAGTAGGGGCGAATTTAGTGATAGTTTTATTCATAGGATAGCATTTAAACTTTATTTATACCCCGATGTTTCTCCAACTACACTAACTAAAATTGAACTAAATTAGAGATCGGAACGCGGAAATCTTCAGTTTGAACCTTAGCCCAAACCTATACGAACCTCCTCTATTCTATCTCTCAAATCCCACGCAGGGCTATTAATCTGGGGCTGAGGGTTTCTTATATTCCACCATTTTGGAGCCGATCAATTGCACCAGAACGGTTCTTAGGATCGAAGCTGCAGGAAGGGTCCCGCCTTCATCTAAACCATTATTAGCTCCTTAGTTTAGGGACCAAAAAGTTATGGAGGTGAATTTCTCAGTGATCTGGTACGTAACGTGGTCCCAGAGAGACATTAAGAAATGGCGAGGGATGTCGCGGTGAAGACCGGAGGGTTCAGTAAGGAGGCCGTCTCCCAAGTTCCGGGGTTACCCCGCTTGGGGGAGTTCATTGCTTTGTTATCCTACGGGGGATTGGAAGCTAGCTCCTTTCTCGTAGCTCCTTGTATTGCTCCTTGACTTCGTTTATCCTGTTGCAGGTGAATCTCCCCTCGGTGCAGTATCCCCGCTGGCTACAATAGGGGCCGGTTTCCTTAAAGAGGCTGGGGGCCACAGCTATGACTTCGAGGAGCATAGCGTCTGCCAAGTCCCTGATCTCCCATTGGGCCCGTTCACAGCAACGAAGACCGAAAAAGTGGTTGAGCGATTCTCCATCCATTGTCATGATCATACTTGTCTCGGCAGCATTTGGGAGAACGAACCTAGCGTCTTCCTTGGGGACGCCTGATTCCACCAGTTTTCCATATGCTTCTCCGGAGGCTTCCACAAGATCACGGAATATTTCGGATCTTTCTCCGATGGAACTGGGAGTGACGATTTTTTCTCTGAGCTTTTTCTCTGTGATGTATCGCTGGCTCTGCTGGGAATAGGATGCCACTCTATGCCTAACAAGCTGATGGCTGCAAGCCCGGCTGATCCCTTCAATGGCGAAGGTGAATGCCGTGTGAGATAGGAGGTCATTATCCGTCAGGCCTTCCTTGGCGTTTTTCTTTAACCGTTCAATGGGGGTATGGCTCAGCAGTTCTGCTTTCATCTCATTCTCCCCCTCAATGCCTTCAAAGAGGGGGCGAGATCACTCACCGAGTCAACGAGGGCGTCCCTGAATTCGGTTCTCTCCGTGCTTGAGTATTCCATAACTGTCCTGAGATTGGCGCTCATGAGCCATTTACCATCGCTGAGGGGAGTGAACTTGAAGAAGTTATTCTTCAGGATAATCCTGAGCACTTCACTTTTTGTTACCTCAATAGTCCAAGTAAACCTGTTGTGCTCTAGGACACTCCCATGTTGCAACTCGAGCCTCCCAACGGTGGTCTTTATTTTATTTGGTTTGTTCCTTAGTCGCTTGTAGAGTACAGATGGTTTGGCTCCTGTGGTCGTAGTGAGTATTGCTGTGGCTATGAGCGTCTCGATGTCCGGTGTATAACAGATAAGCTTCAGTCTCACTGTGTCCTTCCCCTGAAGGGATCAGGTTAGATAGGGGGCATCTCAGACTTTTTTGGCTTGGCCTTAAGTTCCTGGGGAATATCGACTGCTCTTGAGACATTTATCGCATTGATGATATACATAGGTGCACCATCGGGCTCGAAGGTTCTCAGTCTTTTAACCCCCCGGAGAACGAGCTTTACCTTTAGGGTGGTACCGTCGCTTAGGGTGTATGCGTTCCATGTATCCTCAATTTCCTTAAAGTCGAGATCGACGCTCCCTTCAAGGGCCCCCATGGGCAATTTACGCATCGCCATATTACCTTTCTGTATGCAGGGGCGTATATTTACTCTTTCTCACAACGAACCTTTAAAACAGACTGTTCAATATGTTCTGATGTTAGAAAAATGTCTAATTGGGATGATTGGTTCAAGAGGCTCAGAGAGCGGAAGGGATTGTTCTTCCCAGAGATCGATAAGATAATTGATGATATGGAAAAGGCGATGGCTGAGTCATTTAGAGACATGGAAGGCGAGATGCCCCGGAACATGGTCAGGGTGAGGCGCCTACCTGACGGATCGGTACACAGAGAGTACGGCCCTTTCGTCTACGGCTACTCCGTCAAGATAGGGCCAAACGGTAAGCCTATCATCAGGGAGTTTGGGAATATGAAGCCAACCCAGGGGGGCAAGGAGGGGCCCGCACTCAGTCTTCAGGATCAGAGAGAGCCACTCGTGGATATCATCGATGAAGGGGATCAGATCAGGGTGCTCGCAGAGCTTCCGGGCGTGGACAAGGATGCCATCCACCTCTACGTCGAAGAGCACACCCTCACCATAAAAGTGGAGTCTCTAGAGCGGAGGTACTATAAGGAGCTATCACTCCCCAGCGAGGTCGTAGGTTCCTCCTCAAAATCCACCTACAGGAATGGGGTCTTGGAGACGATTCTTAAAAAGAGAAAGCAGAGAGACCGAGGCACCCGCATCACTATCAAGTAAGTCTATTCTATCCAGGCAAGACCTATCTTTAACGGATATTCAATTTTCTTTCCGGCTCTGATTGCCCCTCTGAACCTTTCTAAGGGGCCGGGCTGACTCCAGAACCACTCGAAGACATGATACTCCACCTCTGATGATTCTAATGTTTCAGGACTGTGTCCTGGAATCATCTCTAATCTGATGCCTTGGCTCCTTGCTGCCTTCAAAAGGACAGGATAGTCTCGTATAGCCAGGGTGGGATCCATGAACATTAGTCCCTTGACGGGGGTGAACAAGGTTCTGTTGTCCCTATCGGATTGAGATGCCGTGTCGTTCGCGACCTTTATGAGAGCCATAATGTAAGCCGATGGATCTCTTGTTTGGTCGACAGCATACCTGTCGCCAAAGGAGGAAGCAGAATGCGTCGCGGTAACGTATTGGGACACAGTAAGGGCGAATGGGATGTATCCGATTGCAGCCATGACTTTGTCGACGAATTGCTCCCTGGGGTTGCCCATTCTGCTCTCGATGTATCTGCTCGTTAACCTGTATGAGAGAATGAGGATCCCAGCAAACATTGTTGCAGCAACTAGGAAACCTGACATCGAGGTCCCTATCATATAGGATATCACCGCTCTCATCTCACGGTAACTGAGTCTTTGCATCAGGCCCTTAGTGAGGAGGAGTATAGGCTCCCCCCTAAATGAGGCCGCTATCAACGCATTTGGGGACTCTGAATTGATGACTCCAATCTTCGTAATCTTGATCCCAGCCCTGCTGGCCTCCCCATGGACCAGAGCCCAGATGACGGGGTCGGATGCCTCACTGAGCCATCGGGGGTCCAGATGGTTGACGACCTGGCTGGAGCCTATCATCACCTCCATGAAGAGAGATGTGATCGTTAGCAGGAATCCCACTGCTATTATGGTGACAGGGTCAAATCTTAGCAGTAGTGACAGGAGGACCCATGAGAGGAAGAAAATGAACGCGAAATGGATCACAAAGTGAAAGACTATGACCGGGCGGAGCTTGGCTTTGAGTCTCCACATGAGATGTAGACGAATCACTTGGGGAAGATAATACCTTTTGTGAGCTGTCTTGTTAGGTACTAGGATTCGAGACCATGAGTCCTTTGTATGGCAATCTATATAATGGGTAGCGAGTTGGTAGGGGCTGGCCGATGATGTGAAGGCATTAGTGAGATTCGTGATCGATCAGAGTTACGCTGAGGCCATCGTTCACGTGGTAGGTTAGATGAATCAACTTACAGTGTCTCATTGGCTCATATAGAGCCTAGATTACGGAAAGAGGATCTCCACAGCGTTTAAGTCTAGGATCCTAGGGATCGCCGTATAGTTTTTAGATATCGAGGTATCTTTGCTAGAGACGAGAAGAAAAGATCTTTTCGGGAATCATAGATCTGAGATGACTAATGACGAAATGGGTGCCCTAGAGGAACAAGCCTCTGAACTATTCAAGAAGCGGGATGGCTTCAACCAAGAGAGGGAGACGCGGAGGAAGGAGAGAGATCATCTCAATGAGTCCGTGAGAGAGCTGCGACTGAAAGCTAATAACGCGAAGGCCGAGAGAGATGTGGTGAACGCGAGGGTCGCTGGACTCAAAGGAAGGCTCGGTGGTCTTAGAGAGCGTCTCGAGGCAAAGCGGGAGGTCGCAGGGGAGATCTATAAAGAGAACGATGGGGATAGAAGGGGGCTAAGGCCCAGATGGAGGCTCCTGGAGGGGATCCGAGAGATAGAATGGGAGCTCTCTACCACCCCTACTTTAGTGATAAAGGATAGGGAAGCGGAGCTCATCGAAAGGGCAAAGTACCTGAAGGCTCAGGTAGAGGAGCATAGGAAGCTTGACACCCGGGACGATATGTACCTGATGTCTCTCGCGGACTCCAATGCCGTAGGGATAGAGATCCGGAAGATCCGGGGTGAGATGGACGCCCTCCGGCATACGGGGCAGAAGCATCACGAGAGGATGCTTGCCTTCTACAGGCAGGCAGATGAAGAGAGAAAGAGATCAGACGAGGCCCACAAAATGTTTGTGGATGCTCTAAAAGCCCTCAAGGAGGTCGGCAGGGAGCTCGACGAGATCATCCCAGAGTTGAAAAAGATGCGGAGGCTCTCACAGGATGAGACACGTTTCCTGCGGGAGAAGCGAGACAAGATCGTAGCCGATAAGCGGAAGGAGTTTGTCGCAATAGCTAAACGGAAGCTGGATGCCGGAGAGAAGCTCAGTTTCGACGAGATGAAGCTCGTCTACGGCGAGGGTTAACTCCTTTCGCGCACGTGATTATAAAATAGGTGGAATAGTTAACCTAGTGCTGGTTGATTCGCAAATTATTTCTGCACAACGCGCGTGGTGTCCTTAATGCAAGGAATGCGTCGTCTAAAATCATGAATGATCCTCTTTCCTCGAGCATTCTCTAAGCCATATCTATTTTAAGGTTAAAATAGAGTTGGCTTAATACTCTTTATGTTATAGTCTTCATTTTTTTCAAAAAGATGTTTTACGAATATCTTATTTCTGTATTTTCAGAAAAGACTCTGTAGTAGCATCAAAAGTCATTTTATGCACATATGGTCTTACTTCTTATGAGTAATACCGGTGAGATCCGATTCTAGTCCTTGTTGTTTCGATAATTCTTTATCGTGATTGAATAGATGTAAGCGCGAGGGTGCGTAAATGGTAAAGCTCAGAATAAGCCGGAGCGAGTACCGCAGGAGGATTTCAGATATAAGGAAAGTCATGGAGGAGAGGGGACTCGATGCTCTCCTTCTCACTAGAGGGAAGAGCATGTTCTATCTCTCCCACTTTAGCCACATAACCACGGAGAGGCCGGCAATTTTACTGGTTCCTCCTGACGGGGACCTGGTCTTCCTTGGGCCACTCCTAGAGGCGGATCACCTAGGGCATCAGACAGACCTCATAGGGGAAGTTAGGACCTATCTTGATTACCCCGGGGATGTACACCCAATCGATAAGTTCTCCGAGTGGCTTATTGACCTCGGCTACGGGAAGTCCAAGATTGGCACCGACAACCCAGCTGGGGCGGCGGGGATTATGGGATATACGGGTCCTCCTCTTCCCGAGAAGATGCCGGACGCCGAGTTTGAGAGGGCGGGGGACATTCTCTGGGAAATGAGGCTCCGCAAGTCTGAGGAGGAGGTTGCCCTCATAAGGGAGAGTGCGAAATGGGGAAACCTCGCGCATCAGTTCCTCCAGGACTATTCCTCTCCAGGTAGGTGGGACGTCGAAGTGAGTCTCATGGCCAGTATGGAAGCATCATCAATCATGAAAAAGACGCTGGGATCCGAGTACGAGACTCTAACAAGGAGGTCCCCTGCGTCAGCCGGTTTCCGTGGTCAGGTGGGGTGGAAATCCGCTATGCCTCATAGTATAGGGACTCCTAAGATGATTGAGAAGGGGGATGTCCTGGTAACTGGAGCCGGCTCTGATGTTGGGGGCTATTGCAGTGAGTTAGAGCGGACTATGATTGTGGGGGAGCCCACCCCCAAGATGAAGAACTACTTTAGGGTAATGATGGAATCTCAAGACGCTGCTATCGAGGCCCTTTGGCCTGGGGTAAAGTGCAGCGAGGTGGATAAGGCGTCCGGAAATGTAATCCGGGACGCCGGATACACCGCCCTCATGAGACATCACACCGGCCATGGCATTGGCCTCGAAGGGCACGAGCCCCCCTGGCTTGACATTGGAAACGACTCCGAGCTGCAGCCGGGGATGGTGGTGAGCATCGAGCCTGGAATTTATGAACTGGGATATGCCGGCTTCCGTCACTCCGACACCGCTGTCATCACTGAGGATGGATGCGAGCTGTTAACCTATTATCCGAGGGACATTGAGTCTCTTACTATCCAATAATCTTGTCTCGCCCTTCAGGAGCTTTACCAGTTTGAATATGTCGAACTGTTCTGAGTCTTTTAAGGATCCTTTGAGTTTGAACACGAATTTTATAGTATATCCCACTTTAATTAGGTAGATTTCGGGTTCAATTCCCACGGGCACTCTTAGGGGATAATCAAGGGCCATGAAGGTTAACTCTATAGTTCTCTATATCCGGGAGACTAATCCACCGGACCTCTTGACAAACCCCTCGCGTTTGTGGGGCCTTTTCAGAGTTCTCTCTGGATATAGAGAAGAATCCCTCCCGGACAGATTTAATACTTGAGAAACTCAGAACTTGCTGCTATGGCCGAATATCTGTACTGAGATTAACCCTCAAGCTATATTCCATTTATGAATGCTTAGATGATGTACATATTCGCGAAGGTCTTGAAACCCGGAGAAAACCCTTGGTATCAACCTAGGAGGAGGACAGTTAAACCTACCACTCAGGAGGTCTCTCCTAGGGTACGAAAGTGGAACTTTACAAGGCCCGCGTTGAGCATACCCGAGGTATATGTGCCCAACTTGTCATGTAAGAAGAACAGGCCCCCGAATAGGAGGACAACCGAGCTGGAAATACCATTTAGTTTCTAGCAAGCGTCCTCAACACAGATCTGCTTTATGATTCTGGTGTAGAATACTGCGAATCATATACAAACTGGCGTGATTATTAGTGATGTGAAAGTTATTAATATCTGAGATCGAGCACTTTCATCACAGTCCCTCCTTTAATCTCCCCCTCAATCTATTTATCGGCCCTGCTCAGAGCATTCCCCGAGTTGGGTAAGAAGATCACGAAGCGGGTTCAGAAGCCCAAGAACGTCTGGATCCGGGAAATGTTCTCAGGGGACCCTAGGATGGGGTCTGGTCTAGACTACAACAACGATTATCTGAAGATGCAGGCGCCCTCGGGGAGCATATGCGCTGTCTGCAAGGGCTCCAAGCTCCTCTGCGGTAAGACGAGCTGCCCCGTGGTGGCCCGGGCTGCCTCCCACTTCAACATCTGGAGAAGCATCAAAGGCACAGAGATCAGCGGCTCATCCCCCCCCAGCGTCTTCGTGGGCCGCTTCGGCTACCCCTACGTCAACATCGGCCCACTAGCACCCAACCGTTACGGGGACACGTCCATTCTCGACTCCCCGGAACAGTGGATGGGACGAACCATCGACGAGATCATAGACTACCGGAGCCAACTCGTCAGGGGGATGACCAGGGTCAACGTCCGGAAGCCCGAGAAAGCGGGGCGCATCATGGACAGAATCCGGGAGCTCAGCCTCGCAGAGCACTACGTCGAAACAGAGATGAAGCTCAAGAAGAGGCCCCGTAGGAGCTTCAGGGTCGACGCCGACGTTCAGCCCATTGGACCCACTGCCCCATTGGAGCGGATAGAGATTGGGTACATCCGGTGGAACAGGGAGATGGAGAAGGCTCACTACGACACCGATTTCAAGGCGGCTCCTGCCACAAAGGCGCTCTACCAGGAGGGTGTCCCGGTGACCCAGATCATGAAGGCGTTCAGCATGGGGAGCTTCGGGGTCGAGAAGAATAGGCGCCTCGTCCCCACTCGGTGGAGTATCACCGCGGTCGACGACATCCTAGGGAAGGACATGGCCCGGCAGACCAAGCACTTCCCCCTAATCAACAACTACGAGATCTACGAGTCCGACTATATGGGGAACAGGTTCGAGGTCCTCCTCGTCCCCGACGCCTGGGGCTACGAGGCCTACGAGGCGTGGTACCCAGGAACAGTCTGGAACCCGAGTACGAGTCACGTCGCGATCATCACAGATTGGGAGGGCTACAACGGCCGGAGCAAGTACGCATCCATGGGGGGCTGCTACTACTCGGGGAGGCTCGCCGTGATGGAGCACCTCATGAAGGAGAGGCGCCAAGCCCGGGTATTCATCATCCGAGAGGCCTATCCTGACTACATCCTCCCGGTTGGGGTCTGGCAGGTAAGGGAGAACGTCAGGAACGCAATGAGGCAGCCCCCAATGGTCTACGCCACCCTGGATGAGGCCATGGCGAGGCTCCAGAGCAGGCTCAGCATCCCATTGGAGCAGTGGATGGATGCCGGTTTCCTCCTAAGGCAGACCATCTCCCAGAGGAAGATCACCGAATACTTCTGATTCAGCGGATTTTTTGACCGATCCATGTAATATGTACTGATTTTGTTAATATGTCCCAGATAAGATTAATAAATTTAACATGTTAATACATCTCATGGGATCGCATCCAGCCCCTAACATCATTTATACAAGGAATCCACGAGATATCCCCGTGAGGTCTAGTAAATGAAGTTCAACGCAAAGGTCTACGTCAGCCTCAAGAAGGGATACTCCGATCCTGAGGGAGAGACAGCCGCCAACTCCCTCAGGGGGCTCGGGTATAATGTCGACGATGTCCGGGCCAGCAAGGCCTATGAGGTCTCGTTCCGGGCTGATGACAGAAAGTCCGCCAAGGCGGTCCTCGACGAAATGTGCCGGAGGCTCCTCACCAACCCCACGAAGGACGACTACAGCTTCGAGATCAGTGAAGCCTGATGGCCCGCATCACTAGAAGCCCTCATCCCTTCGAGCACCATGATGTCGATCTCCTCAACGCGAGCGACGACGACCTCCGAGAGATAGCCTCCACCCTAGGTCTCGGCCTCAGCATCGATGAACTCCGCCACATCCGGGACGGCTACGTGGTGAGGGAGAGGAAGGCGACGGACCTGGAGCTCCAGACATATGACCAGACCTGGAGCGAGCACTGCAGCCATAAGACCTTCGCGGGGATCATCCACACCCCCGAGGGCACCGTAGACGGCCTCCTCAAGACCTACTTCAGGAGCCTCATCGACGAGCTGGAGCCGGAGTGGTGCTACAGCGTCTTCGAGGACAACGCAGGAATCGTAGACCTCACCGACGAGGTGGGGATCGCCATCAAGGTGGAGACTCACAACCACCCTTCCGCCATAGAGCCTTTCGGAGGAGCAGCCACCGGCCTAGGCGGGGTCATCAGGGACATCTTAGGCGTCTGGGCGAACCCCATCGCATGCACAGACGTCCTCTGCTTCGGGCCTCTGAACTATCCATATGAGAAACTCCCCGAGGGGGTGAAGCATCCCCGATACATCTTTGGCGGAGTCGTGGACGGCATCGGGAGCTACGGGAACAGCATCGGGATACCCACGGTGAACGGGGCCACCATATTCCATGAGAACTACACTGGGAACGTGGTGGTCTACGCCGGCTGCGTCGGGGTCATCCCAAAAGATCAATACATCAGAGCGGTGAAGCCCGGGGACAGCGTGCTCCTAGTCGGGGGTAGGACGGGCCGGGATGGAATCCACGGGGTTACATTCGCCTCCGCGGAGCTCACCGAGGAGTCCGAGGAGGTCTCCCGGCCAGCGGTTCAGATCGCGAATCCCATCGAGGAGGAGAAGATCAAGAGAGCCCTCAAGGAGGTTAGCGACCGCAAACTCGGCTCTGGCATCACCGACATCGGCGGCGGAGGCCTCAGCTGCGGAGTCTGCGAGACCGCAGAAACATACGGACTAGGGGTCGAGGCCCACCTGGACAGGGTGCCCCTCAAGGCTACAGACATGGCCCCCTGGGAGATATGGGTCTCCGAGAGCCAGGAGAGGATGCTCCTCGCCGTCCCTACGGGGAACATCGACGAGGTAGTATCCATATTTCACGATGAACAGGTGGAGACCACAGTCCTGGGCACATACAACGAGACTGGACAGGCGGACATTTACTATCATGGGGTTAAAGTCGCCGAGATGGAGCTGGGACCTCTTTTTAACCCTCCCAAGCTCGAACGCACCACGAACTGGGCGCCACCCATGCTCGAGGAACCCGAGATTCCTGAGCCAGACGACCTAGGCTCCATCCTACTGAGCCTTCTGGTATCGTATAACATCGCGAGCAAGGAGAAGGTGGTCCGCCGCTACGACCAAGAGGTGAAAGGCCAGACAGTGGTGAAGCCTCTCCAGGGCTGGAACGCAGGCCCCAGCGACGCCGCTGTCCTCAAGCCCCTCGACGACAACTGGAGGGGCATCGCGATCAGCAGCGGCATCAACCCTCGGTACGGGCTCATAGACCCCTACTGGATGGCGGCATCAGTCATCGACGAGGCGGTCAGGAACAACGTCTCAGTGGGTGGGCGCAGGATCGCCCTCTTGGACAACTTTACATGGGGAAACCCAGAATACGAGGACCGCCTCGGGGGACTGGTTCTCGCCTCCCGGGCCTGCCACGACGTGGGGAAGGCTTACGGGACCCCCTTCGTCTCGGGGAAGGACAGCCTCTACAACGAGTCCCCCCTAGGTCCGGTAACCCCGACCCTCCTCATCACGGCCTTAGGGATCGTCCCGGATATCCGGAAGGCTGTGACAATGGACCTTAAGGAGGCGGGAAACGCCCTCTACATCATCGGAACCACCAAACCCGAGCTGGGAGGCTCAGAGTACTACGCACTCCACGGAAAGATGGGAGCATCCGTACCCAAACTAGAGCCCAAGAAGAATATCATAGCCTACGCCCGCCTGAACGAGGCGATGGACAGGGGCATCGTGAGGGCCTGCCACGACCTCTCCGAAGGGGGGCTGGGGGTCTCCGCCGCCGAGATGGCTTTCACGGGAGACCTGGGCATAGACATAGACCTTTCCAAAGTACCATTGTCTAAGGATATGAGGGACGACTTTGCGCTCTACTCCGAGTCCAACGGGAGGCTTCTGGTGGAGGTGCCGGAGAAGGATTGCGGAGAGTTCGAATCCATCATGAATGACTCGGTCTTCGCCCGAATCGGTAATGTGAAGGAGGAGAAAACGCTGAGACTTGCAAAAAAAGGGGAGCCCATCATCGAGCTGCCGCTCAAGACGCTTATCCGGGCATGGAAGACCCCCCTGGAGGACCCGAGATGAGGCGGGAAGAGATCGACGTCCTCCTCATGAGGGCGCCGGGAACCAACTGCGACCTCGAAACCTTGAGAGCCTTCAGAGACCTTGGGGTCCGGGCCCACCTCGTCCACAGTCAGAAGGTCTTCAAGAAAAAGAACCTCCTCGACTACAACGTCCTCGTTTTCCCCGGGGGATTCAGCTACGGCGACTACGTCCGGAGCGGCGCCATCTGGGCCAAAGAGATGGAGTCCCACATCGGAAGGGAGATGGTGGAATACGTGGACACGGGACGCCCCGTCATCGGCATCTGCAACGGCTTCCAGGTCCTAGTGGAGACAGGGTTCCTCCCCGGCTTCGAGGGACGGAGCCCCGAGCCCCAGGTCGCCCTCGCGAACAGCAGCCACGGCTACCAGAACCGCTGGATCAGGATTAAGAACATCGGGAAGGGGAACTGCGAGATGCTCCAGGGCGTCCCAGAGGGTCAGGTCATCGCGTGCCCCATCGCCCACGGAGAGGGACGTTTCATCATGCCCCAGGACAAGACCGAGGAATGGCTGGAGAGACTCTACGACCAGAACCAGCTTGTCTTCAGATACGTCAAGGGGGACGGCTCCTACCCCGAGGGCGCCTGGCCCGAGAACCCCAACGGAGCCTACCACGACATTGCGGGCATCTGCAACCCCGAGGGGAACGTTCTGGGGCTTATGCCACATCCGGAGAGGTCCTACTTCGGCTACTTGATGCCCGAGTGGACCAAGAAGGGGTGTCCCGACGAGTACGGGGATGGCAGGATCTTCTTCGAGTCCATCGTCCGGTACGTGGAGGCTAAGTTCTAGCCGCCCTCTTCCGGTGATACTCGACCAATTTTTCTCTCAGACCTTCATCGGATAGGGCTAGAATCTCTATAGCGAGCAGCGCTCCGTTCCTGGAGTTGTCGATCCCAACGGTGGCCACAGGGACTCCGGGGGGCATCTGGGCGATGGAGAGCAGGGAATCGATTCCACCGAGCTTAGCGTCCTTGGGGACCCCGATGACGGGCTTCAGAGTGTGGGCAGCGATGAAACCGGGGAGGGCCGCGGAGAGCCCCGCGACGGCGATGTAGATTGACGCGTCCGACGCTACGATGTACTCCTGGAGGGCCTTGGGGTTCCTATGTGCCGAGTAGACCTGATAGTCATATTCGATCTCGAACTCTTTTAGGATGGCTTCTGCCTTGTCTCCTATCTCTTTGTCGGATGTGCTACCTATAATCAGCGCGATCCTGGACATTTTCGAACTCTTACTAAACTGATGAGACTAAATAAGACTGCGCCTCAGGGCTCTCGTTTTTGCGAGCGCAGGGTCTGTATTGCCGCTATACTTTGATCAAACCTCTGAATTTTTGAAGTTTTTTCTGCCCAGTATTCTAGTTGGATCAAAGAGCCGGAATATGAAGGATTGGAGATACTAGCTAAGACTGCTCTCTGCTGCGGGCTACAGCGCTCTCATAGATCCTACCTTTCTCAGATTCGCCCAGTTTGATCTGTTCCCGCATCTTTTTAGCGAGATACATGGCCAGGGGCGTAGGGTACTCTCCTGTTACACAGCCGAAGCAGAACTCATCCTTAGCCATACCAGTTACCCGGACGTAGTCATCTATTGACTGGTAGTTAACAGTATCAGCCCCTATAGTCTCTGCTATCTCCTCGTGTTCCTTCCAGGCTCCAATGAGCTCGGTGTAGGTGGACATGTCAATGCCGTAGAAGCATGGACCTGTGATCCTAGGGAATGTGACGAACATGTGGACTTCCGCAGCTCCAAAGGCCCTAAGCTTGGAGATCACCCTCCGGGTCGTTTCCCCTCGAACGATGCTGTCGTCGACTACAGCTAGCTTCTTCCCCTTAATCCTCGGCTCTAGGATGTTTATCTTCCTATCGATGATGCTACCCCGCTTTGTTCCCCCTGTGATGAAGGCCCTTTGAGTGACATACCTGTGCCGTCTAGTTGCCATGTCCCAGGTAAGTCCCGACTCCTCGTGGAAACCATAGGTTGCATCATTAGCCGATTCTGGTAGGGAGAGGACCACGTCGCACCTCTCTACGATACCAGGGGAGGCCTTGGCTAGGTTGGCCCCGAATCCCTGCCGGGCCAGGTAGACATAGGTGTCGTTAAACCTTGAGTCTGGCCGCGCGAAGTAGGAGAACTCAAAGGCACAGAAAGCCTTCCTCTTGCATGGATAGAGCTGCTCCCGGGTGACCTCGCTACCTGAGACCTTTATGAACTCCCCTGGCTCTACCTCTCGCTCTAGGTTTATCCCATTAATATCGAGGCCAACACTTTCCGAGCTGAACGCGTTCACGTTTCCTTTAGAGCCATGACAGAGGGGCTTTATACCATAGGGGTCCTTAAACGCGAAGAGTATACCTTCGCTGTCCAGTCCAGTGATGGAGAATGAGCCCTCCACCTCCTCCATGCATTTCCGGGCGGCCTCCTCAATTGATCCTAAGTTCCCGGTCTCCTGAAGTATCAGCTTACATAGGGCGTGGGCATCGGAACGGTCTTTTTCTACCCCCACGAGCTCTTGGAGGCTTTGGACGTTCACCACGTTCCCGTTGAAAGAAATCGCGACGGATCGCCCCCCCTGTGAGGCAATAATTGGCATCGCGTCCCCGTGGAGGCCGCTCAAATCAGAAGGGCCCGAGGTGGTGTACCGGACGTTCCCAATCCCGATGCTCCCCTTGAGGTTCCTCAACCCGTCCATCCTTCCTGCATTACTTATTGGGGGGATTAACCCTATCTCCGAGTACCGTTTGAGACTCCCATTGTAGGTTGCGAATCCATGGCTCTGGTGTCCCCTATGGTTCTGGGAGAGCATGCCCCAGTAAAGGTATGGAAAGGCCTCCTCGGCTCCAGCCTGGACTCCGTAGATGCCGCAGCTCTCCCTTAAGCTCAGGTTTCCAGCTCCTTCATTACCTCGTCCACAGTCTTCAGGTCTAAGTCTTTGAGAGTAACCTGGCCGGTGATTATTCTATGAGAGGCGATGCACCGCTTTGAGACCTCCCGGATCACAGGTTCAGGTATGACGGGGGGTGGCCCATCCCCTATGTATCCGATCCGTCTGAGACACTCGCGGAGGAACTCTTTGTCTAGGCATGTTGCCTCCTGGCCTTTCCCGGGCTCGTAGAACGCCTCAGCCCAGTATCTGGCAGAATCATGGGTGGGGGGCTCATCGATCTGGATTAAACCTCCGTCAAGCCGGCCGAATTCGAGCTTGAAATCCGGGATGATAAATCCCCTGCTCTTTGCAGTCTCCCTGTAATAGGTGAAGAGGTTATGGGTGGCCTCCTCAAGATGATCCCACTCATCCCGGGTGATGAGACTCTGTTCGATGGCCTTTTCTCTACTAATCTCCATGTCGTGGCCTACATCGCTCTTGGTGGTGGGGGTTATAATGACCTCTGGGAGCTCTTCTGCCATCACGAGGCCGTCTGGGAGGTCTATGCCACTAACCGTCCTAGCCCCGTTCCTATAGGCCCTCCAGGCCGAACCGTAAAGATATGCCCTGCAGACCCACTCGACATCTATGCGCTCCGCTTTGGTTACCCGCATGCTGCGGTCGTCCACCATCTCCTTGAAGTGGTTGGGAAAGACTTTTTCCGTTTTCTTGAACCAGAAAACACTTAGTGCGTGGAGACTCCTCCCCTTGTGGGGTATGAGATTGGGAAAGACGACGTCAAAGGATGAGATCCGGTCGCTGGTGACGATGAGTAGCTCCTCTCCTAGATCATAAACGTCCCTAACCTTTCCTTTCCTAGGTGGGTTCGCGTCCCCATAGACCTCCGAAGCCCCAAGTACTTCAACCATGCCATCGCTCAGAGGGTCCGGGACCATGTATGAACCCATCTTTGGGTTTCCGTCGTTCTTCATTATGCCACCAACTCCTCTAATTGAACGCTTTATGTAATATGTCGGCGTATTTCAAGTTTCTTTTAACAGGATGACACAATTTATAATGGAAACAGCAAAAATCCTAGATGGTTTCTGGCAAAAGTTCACGGCAGATAGGATAATACCACGAGACTTAAGCTTTACACGCCCAGATAAGGAGGCGTTAGCCTTGGTTTCCAGTAGGCTTAAGAAAAAGTTTGAGGAGATAGTAGGCCTGGGGGTAGGTCCACTAGCCTCAATAGGTGTGACTCCCAATGCCCTTACGGTTATGGGCCTACTAGCTTCAACGGCATCAGCTTGGGCATATCTCCACTGGAGAATAGATCGGATTTACTTTATTGTTGCGGCTTCTTTCATTCTCCTCTCCGGGATACTGGACGCTTTCGATGGCATCCTAGCCAGAAAAACCGGGAAAGTCACTAAATCCGGTGGGTTCTTCGACTCCGTGGCTGACAGATACTCTGACGCAGTAGTCCTTGGAGCAATCGTCATCTCGGGGCTCTGCGATCCCATATGGGGGGTATCTGCCCTCATCGGCTCCCTTATGGTCAGTTACGTAAGGGCTCGGTCCGAGGCTGTAGGAGTCGCTATGATCGCTGTGGGTTTTGCCGAGAGGGCTGAAAGGATGCTCCTTCTTGTAGTCGCGACTCTAGGCGCCTATTATCAAATTGAATTTATTGGCTACGGGATAATTATTCTAGCTATGATTGCTAACTTGACTGTTGTCCAGAGGGTAGCTTACTTTATGAACGAAGTAAAAACAAGTTAGTATTTTCTTCTTCTTCTTCCAGCCCGTCGAGGGACCGTTTTTCTCTCGTTCTTGTTTCTGATCTTCACTACCCCCCTGTGAACTGCACAGCTGATGCAATAGTGCTTTGTGGACCTATAGCTGGCGATCTGGGTTCCACTGGCCCTGAGTTCTTTGAGTAGCCTCGGCTCAACTAGGGATGTGTACTTTGTCAGCCTTTTCGCCTTGTCCTTAGGGACTTGGGCCCCGCAGAGACTGCACTGTACCGTGCCTGATCGACCCTTGCTGCCCTTTGAGCGTCCACCACTAGTTCTCTTCTTGGGCATTCAAATCTCGTGGGATTAGAGCTGAGCCTCCTATTAAATGCTAGGAAAACATCTTCTCCCTAAAATGCAAATTAGCAGCTATTGAGCTCACACACAGGCTATTATACACACCTGTTGCACTTCAAGCCACGATCTCATTTTATAAATAGCTGAACTCTTTCGAGTTCTTTTAACAGATTTTTCACCGGCTCAAATTCTATGGGTAGGGCAGCTAATCATAATCGTGGTATGTCACAGATTTTAATTCCCTCAGGTCTTCCAGAGGCGCGCTTGTGATCCACCACTAGCGTCGCTTTTGATTAAAATATAGGTTTAGAACTTATCCTCTAATATTTTTCCAATAGCCACAAGTTGGGGGTGAGGTTTATCCAACCTTCTCAATACCTTATATTCGTAGCAGAACTGTAAATATGTCTATAATTTATTTTTTCGCTTAATCCTCACAGGATCGTAGTTTTTCAGTCTCATATAAATCTCAAGCTACTCGTGACTCCCTCTCCTCATACGCATAAGTACTTTAAATAAAAAGAATAAAGCAACCTCTTTCCAGAAACTTTGGGTAGCTCCGTCACAACATAAAATCTTATGGAATATACTTCTCTATATCCACAATTACTTGTATGCGCCAAAAAAGTGAAGTAAAATTAAAAAAAAGAGAACAAAACTAGAGTAAATCACAGAATGTTCTCTCCGCATTCTTTTATAGAAAATAAAATTCTCGCTAGTTCTTGACCATCTCTTTATGGCGGAATTCTATTATAGTGCAGGATGATTCACAGGAGATTTTGTTCCCATGCAGAATTACATTGGGTCGACCTCCTCAAGCAAAGACAGTATAACCGGGGTATTGTGGTGCCCTCCCGTATTCACGTAAATGTTCTAATGGACCAGCATCAGCTCCTCCACTCCTGGTAATTTGAAGCTAGTAGGGAACCTCATTCAAGGGAGCTTAAAATCCAGCCTGTCAAGAGCTACATAATATGACTTATGTCGGATCAGCGTGCTGATATTTCCAGAATTAATAGGAGGGGAATCCTTAGTCCACGCACGAGACAATTATCCCCTCGACCTGTAAAATCCTTTTAAAGCTCGTCTTGTGGTACGAATGATCGATCATAAAACCTTTGAGACTGAATTTTAGAGCCCTTTCCAGACCATCATAAGCATCCTTGTCGGAGGGGCTCATCTAAGCGAAACCCACAAGCTGATCCTGGCTTTTCTTAACTGCATTAGTATGAGATCATATTCTCCTTTATTATCATGATCGGAAATGGCGTCAGGAAGCTCTTGGAGATATGTCGTTTTCTGTCATTATCCTAAGGCGTGTTTCTATGTCTTTTTCGAACAAGAGGTTGGAGATGCCTGAGCATGGGTATTAATCTCAGCTAATAGGAAACCAAACATGAGTTATTATGCGGATTTGACATAGATCAAGCCTTTGATAGCGCCTCCTTACACAGCTTGGGTTGACCTCTCATTTGCCACAGCGGTTCAATAAACACCATTGCATGAGAATGCCTCGAGCTTTCACGCGATGCGCGTGGGGCTATTGGAGTTATCCTCTTTCCTTTGAGGGTAAACGGTGTGTGATTTTTTTAAAGGTAGATCTTCAATCCAATCAGAAAGAGGTTTAGTTCCCGAGGAGCTTCAAAGCTGCTGACTTGGCAGCTATCTCGGCGAGGATTTGATCATCAGAGGACCCGATAATTATTACGTCTCCCGGACGAGGCCCCAGCTTCCCTATGATAAGGCTGTGGACCGATTCCACGATGGGCGTTTCCATTCCGGGCATCCTGAGCCCCTGATCGTCTAGGACGAGAGTTGTGGCACCCGAAGCCCCAGCTATGATGGCGATGTCCCGCTGCTCTAGGCCACATTTGACTTTCGGGGCAGCTCCCCTAACGAGCACTGCGTGGTTGAGGCTACCCACTGTAATGGGAATAGCCGTGAGGTCGCATCCCCAGGTCAGATCTCCAAGAGTCTCAAGAAATGTCATACCGTCGCCAGTCAGGCTCATCCCTGCACGGCTGGTCTCGACGAGGCCTATGGCCTTCATCCGTCTGACGAGGGTCCTTATTGTCCCTTCCCCGAGCTCCAATTCCCGAGAGAGCTGCTGGCGCCCTATTCGTATGCCCGAGCCTATGGTCTCTAGCAACATAAGAGCGTGGGCTTCGGTGTAGGCAGGGTGGCGTCCAGGAGCCACCTTCCCCGCGATCTCTTTAAGGATACTCAGTGGGTCCAAGCCTGTTCTCTCCTGGGTTGTCTCGGCTGACTATAACAATTCCCGTTAGAAAAAAGGGTTATCCGTCGGAGTACTTCCATGAGACAACATCGCCGTCGTGGAGCAACCATGAATCAGCGGCGCTCGGACCTAAAACCCAAGCCCCCGTCTCAGAATCAAGGTAAAACCAGTACCAGAACTTGGTGGAGTCGTCGCCGACCCCGTTGACCTCCTCTACAAACGCCCCGTACTCCCCTGTGGTGTACTCAATATCAGCGAGGAGCTCAAGAGCCTTTAAGAGGTTGATGTCCAATGGGAGCATAGTGTTGTTGAACCAGATGACGTTGCCGTCTCCATAGTCGATCATCATGCTAATCGTTAGGGTTAGTCCCTTGACGTCCTCAATGAGAGCTTCGTAGTCCCCTTGGATCCTCGTGTTCTGGTACTGATAGTTCAGGGCAAAGTAAGATGCCCCGATTGTTGTGCATAGGAGGACCGCCGAGGCCCACATCCAAATATTCTTTTTTTCATCCATTTTTTGCACTTTCCGGGATGAGGCGGCCTACTGCTGATACTAGAGGTTGCACTCCAAAGAAGAAGAATGCAGCGTTAGAGCTCTCATGGAGTATTGCGAATGGGATCCCCGTGATTATAGTAACTGCTACGGGTATCCCTGTTGAGAGCCCTGTGACGATGTTGGTGACAAGGTCGTAGATGAATGTTAGTAAGAACCCAATGATGCCGAACTTGAGGTTTGACATTAGGCCTCTGCCTATTCTTCCTTTGGTCCCTAGGAATCCTCCCACGACGCCATAGAGGCTCTCCATGAGGGATGTGGATACCAAGATAGGGAGTGAGAACCCGTAGGGATTAATGGTCCCGTAAACGAGCCAGGAGAGGATCCCGATACTTGCTCCTACTGCGGGTCCGAAGAGAAATCCCGAGGAGAAGACGATAAGGTCCATGAGTTTGACGTTGAAGACCCCGATGAGGAGGTAGTTGCTAATGATGCAGGCCGCAGTCATGACTGCGATTATGCTGGCCCTTGTAGCCTGGCTATGAAAGGGACCCCGGTTGGCTGCCACTCTATGGTTGGATTATCCATCCAATATATATATTATGTCCTAGATGGAACCAAAAAATGTAAAAAAACTAGAAGGAAACCATTACCTAAGTAACCAGGAGCCAGAAGCACATATTACGGTCACCGGTGCCCCCTTCTTGAAAAACGGGAAAAAACCTCCAGGTGGTCCCAAAGCTGGTTGAGAATATGGATGCCGATATCTTCATTCACCCTGAACGTAATTCACAAAGATGCCTCGTTTATTACAACGGTGTGACTGAACTATGAATCTATATAGATTTATTATATTGCGCGTGATTCATCAATTTTGTTTTTTTATTTATACAAATGACAGAAAACACTGTGGTTCTCGTTTATTTCAATCTTTTTAGGTTCAACTTCTGAACAGATAGGCATTCTCTCAAAACATCTTGGATGAAACCTGCAACCAGTTGGAGGATTTATAGGTGTTGGAACATCTCCTTCTAAGATTATTCGTTCTTTTTTAACATCGGGATCTGGTATTGGTACGGATGACAAAAGGGCTTTTGTATAGGGATGTAAAGGCTCATCAAAAAGTTCAGGAACTTTGGCTGTTTCAAAGATTTTGCCTAGATACATTACAATAATTCTATTGCAAATTTGTCGAACGACCGCTATATCATGGGAAATAAAAAGTATAGTTATATTGTATTGTTTTTGAAACGTTTTCATTAAATTTATTATTGATGCGCGGACTGAAACATCAAGAGCTGCTACAGGTTCGTCTGCAATGACAAATTTTGGGTTTAATATCATAGCCCTAGCAATTCCTATCCTTTGTTTTTGTCCTCCACTAAATTGATGGGGATATCTGTAAATGTGATATGGGTTGAGTCCTACTTTTTGGAGCCATTCAGTAATCTTTTTTTCTTTTTCTTTGCCACGAGCGGTTCCATGAATCACATGGGGTTCTCCAATTATTTCACCTACCGTCATCCGAGGATGTAACGATAGAAACGGGTCTTGAAAAATAATTGATGATTGTCTTCGGAAGTCTTTCATTTCTTTTTTATTCAAGCTTTTTAGTGACTTATTGTTATATATTATTTCTCCATCAGTTGGTTCAATTAAATGTAATATGCATCTTCCTAATGTTGTTTTTCCGCAACCACTTTCACCGACTAATCCAAGACTTTCTCCCTCATATATTTTAAAGGAAACATCATCAATTGCGCTCACCCTAGCAACTGTCCTATTCAAGACTCCTCCAGATATGGGAAAATATTTTTTTAATTTCTTTATCGAAAAAAGTTCTTTGGTTATATTTAGTCACTCCTTGATTTCCTTATATAAATGACAGGAAGTATAATGCTCAGGCTCTATTTCCACGTATTTTGGGTTTATTTCACTACAAATAGTAATTTTCTCTGAACATCGAGGGTTAAATACACAGCCTGCTGGAAGGTTGATTAATGATGGGACAATTCCTGGAATGGTGGTAAGCTCCTCCAATGTCGAATCTATTCTTGGAAGTGAACCTAAAATGGCTCTGGTGTATGGGTGTTTAGGATTTTTAAATATATTATGAGTATTAGAATATTCAATAATTTTTCCTGCGTACATTACAGCCACGTAATCACAAAATTCGGCAACAACAGCTATGTTATGGGTAATTAACATAATGGCAGAGTTAAACTCCTTCTTCAAGTTCCCAATTAAATCTAAAATTTGTGCTTGGATCGTAACGTCCAGTGAAGTGGTGGGTTCATCAGCTATCAAAAACTTTGGATTACACGACAAGGCCATTGCTATCATTACTCGTTGTCTCATTCCTCCGCTAAACTGATGTGGATATTCAGAAAGCCTTCTCAAAGCATCGCTTATCCCCACTTTTTCTAATATCGCAACTACTTTTTCTTCCAGCTCGTGTTTGTTTTTGATTTTTTGATGTAGTTTAATAGTCTCTCCTATTTGACTGCCAATAGTAAAAACAGGATTTAAAGATGACATTGGATCTTGAAATATCATGGCAATATCCCCCCCTCTAATTTCTCTTATTTTTTTCTCATCCATTTTCAGAATGTCTTGGTGATTGAATATTATTTCCCCGTTAGTTATCTTTCCAGGTGGCCTTATCAATCGCATAATAGACTTACCTAAGGTGCTTTTTCCACACCCAGATTCTCCAACGATTCCAATTGTTTGTCCAGCAGATAGATCCAAAGATACGTCGTAAACAGCTTTTACTATGCCATCATCAGTGAAATAGGAAGTTGAGAGATTCTTTATCCTCATCAGATCGTTACTCATATTTGTCACTTCTATGTTACAGTTTTAATATCTAAAGCATCCCTAAGGCCATCTCCAAATAAATTAAACGCCCATGTCACTATTGTAATAGCTAATCCCGGGAATAGTGTAGCCCACCAAAATGTTAGTTGAGCCCCGGATCTATGTGCTCTTGTTATCATGCTTCCCCAGCTGCATATTGTTGGGTCTCCAAGCCCAATAAAATTCAAACCTGTCTCTGTTAAAATAGCGGCTGCCATTCTGAACGAAGAAATAATTGTAATTGAACCAAATAGGTTTGGTAAAATGTACCTCATAATTAATCTAACGTCACTTGCCCCCATGGATTTTCCAGCCTCCACATAAGGCCTCTGTTTTAATGATAACACCTCGCTACGGACCACTTTCGCAAATGTTGGCCACATCATTATACCCATTATTAGTGTTATTGTCCAAATTCCCCTAACATCCCACATGGACAATGCTGTAATGTAAATGAAGAATGATGGAACAGCCATAAAGGCATCAGTCGCTCGAGTTACTATTTCATCTACAAAGCCACCATAATAACCAGAAATGAGTCCCAATGTTACTCCTATAGTCATGGAGATAATCACCACTGATATTGAAATAATCATTGAATAGCGAGCTCCGTATATAATTCGACTTAGTATATCACATCCAAGATTATCTGTACCCATCAAATGAACTCTGTCAGGTGCTTGAAATCTATTTCGTGGATTAAGCTCATATGGATCAAAAGGAGCAATATCATCCGCAAAAATTGCTAATAGCAAGGTTATCATTATAACTATTAAGCCAAACATTCCAGGTCCATGTTTAAGAAATCGTTTTAATACTGTGTAATAATAGGACACTCGTTTTTCGATAATTTTTTCATGTGCATTACCTTTCTTATTTTCCACTGGTTTTTCCTCTTTTACACTAATATCTTATTCTTGGATCAAGAAGTGCATATGTAATGTCAGTAACTAACATAGCCGCAAGTATCGTTAAGGAAACAATTAGATTTACACCCATTAATGTTGTATAATCTCTTCTATTCGCTTGTAACACAAAGAACTTTCCCATACCCGGCCATGAAAAAACGGTTTCTATAAGAACAGAACCGCTCAAAATAAACGCTAAAGACAATCCAATCAATGTTACCACTGGTAAAAGTGCATTTCTTAAAGCGTGTTTGTAAATTACTAGATATTCCTTTAAGCCTTTAGCACGTGCTGTGACAATGTAATCCTCGTTTAAAATCTCTAAAACACTATTTCTAACCATCCTGGTAAGCATTCCCAATCGACTCAGTCCCAAAACTGTCATGGGTAGGACTAAAGATTTTAAATGAGCCAGTAAACCCATACCCAGACCTGCTCCTGAAGTTGGAAGTAGACGTAATTCTACTGCAAAAATTGTAATCATAATTATCCCAACCCAAAAAGAAGGCATAGAATTTGCCATTACCGAAAATGAAGTCACAAAACGATCAAACACCGATCCATGTCTTACTGCAGATAATACTCCCAAAGGGATTGCCATCATTAGTGCCAATATTAAAGAGGAAAATGCGAGTTCAAGTGTTCTGGGGATCCTACCAAATACGAGTTCAGTTACTGGTCTTCCAGTCATATAGGAATAACCTAAATCTCCTCTAAATGCATTTGATAACCACATTATGTATTGCTGCCAAATTGGTTTGTCTAATCCCCATTTCTTAATATACATCTCTTTTAATTCTGTTTGGAATTCTTCCCCTTGTTGAGGAGAAAAAATATATGCAAAAGGATCACCCGGAGCGAGATGGATTAAAGTAAATACCAGTAATGTTACGGCTATTAAAACAGGGAAAAGCGTCAAGAATCTTCGTATCATGTACTGGTAAAGCTGGGTCATAATTTTATCAAACAAGTAATCACAAATATGTTTGCTAATAAAACTTTGGTATAGTTGTAAACCGAGGAAATACCGAAATTTATTTTAAAAAAGTGAAGGATTGGGATAACCTCCGGTTTACTCTTTTGTAGCCATCCCCCTGTTAACCTTAATGCGCGGAAACTCTATCGCCCTCCTCGAATTATTCAGCTTTTATCTTTTCCGAAAATGCAATCAAAGTCGGTGGTATTTTAGCGTTCATTGTTATGTTTAGCTTAATGATATAGAGCCTCAACGGAAAGAATATAAAAAGGAAAAAACGACGTAGACGAACATCTCTCTAATTTAGAGCCCCTCCTAGACTGGGCAGTCTTTGGACACCTAACTAAGTTCCGCGACGACCATCGAGGACCCTTAAGAGGAATGCCAACATTGGCGGTGCGTGTAAAGATACAAGTGCAATAAAACTAATAGACATATTTGGAGTCCGACCTAGAACCTTGCCAAAGATCACATCAATTTCAAGTTTCATTGGATTCCTGGGTGTTATACTTGTTGTCACCATGATCGACCTGCTAACGTAACGCCTATTATGTGTCTTGACCTCAACTTTGTTTACTCCGATATCTTGGCGTCGAGTGTATAGATGATGACTGTATACTGATGAAGGATTGTTGAGGAGATATTAGATGGAGATCTCGAGTGTTATTAGGGTTCATGAGGGGTTCTGCGATTATTCCTTCTGTAGTTTAAAACCAATTCCCTTCCCCTAGGAGAGAATACAGTTATCTGGTATCATAATAAATAAAAAAAATGCGCGCGATAGTTGGTTTTCCTATTGGACCATAATTATCGATGGTTGGCTAATGTATAATGAATGTATTTTCAAAGCTGGAATAACAAAGGACCCAATACTTTTCACCGTTGTTGAGTCTCCGATTTCTATATCTTTTAATGTATCCACCAGAGAGTCCGTAAACCGAATATAGTTCGCAGGTCCTGCTACTTCTCCGTTTTTAACTCTCCAGCATTCTTGTGTATCCGCTCTAATTATGTCGGGCATTATTGTTTGCCCTTTTGCTGCTGGACATCTTAGACGACGAACTAGGATGCCCTCTTTTGTATCTGATATCAATTCATCTAACGAACTGTTGCCTGGTTCAATTATCTGATTGGTTGGTGTATAAGTTGATCCATTACCTGTACCCGTCCAGAAATATCCAGTCCAAGGTGATGTTGCGTGACCTGTTGAAAATGTCCCATTGGATTTTGCAGAGTCCCTAGAATAACATCGATTTTCGGGTACACCGTTATTAATCAAACATAGGTCCATTTTAGGAGTCCCTTCTCCATCTATTGCGGCAGCTTGCAATGTTCGCAGATTTCGACCATTATCATGAACCGTCAACATATCATCTAGAACAAGTTCACCTAATGGAACTTTTGATGTTGTTCGAGGATCTCTTTCTATTGAGAACGCCTGTTGAATTAGGGTACCAAGGAATTCAGCAGCAGCTTCAGACTCAAATATCACGGTTCTTTTTCCGGTTGGTATAGTTTGTTTTCTATATCCTATTGTAGAAATAGCCGATGTAGCCGCTTCCTCAGCTACGTTCTCTAAATCTAAATCGTAAAAGTTTCTACTATCCTGTCTTTGATAACCTGAACCTTGGTTTCCCGTTTTTTCTGCTACTGCAGTTACTATAACTTGAGAACCCGTGAATTCATGTTTAGCCTCAAGACCTAGCGAGTTGATTAAAACTGTTTTTGATGACATGTTAGATAGTACGCCACCAACAGACTCGATGTTTTCACTTAGATCCTTTGAATAATCAACTATTCTATTTACTGCTTCTATTCTCACTTCTGGTTCAAGATTTGCAGTATCTCTATGATATAAATTGGAAAGACTAGGGGCTCTTTTAGGAGAGATAAATGTTTCAAATGTTCTTCCATATTTAGCGCTTTTTAATGCATCTTTAATTAAACTTGATTTATTTATAGTCGAAGCTGTGGCCATTCCAAGTTTTTTATCTTTAATTACTCTCAATTTAACTGAAAAGTTGTTATGAGGTGGTCCAATAGGTCTGAACCCCTCGATATTTTGGTGTATTGCCCTATCTTTGAACCTGGCAACTCCAATATGCGCATTATTTATTACAATCTCTACTTGCTCAACATTATTATTAAGCGCAGCATTCATTATATTATCGGCAATACCGAGTATTTCATTCATATATGCCACCTCCACCAACGAAAACATCGTTAAATCTTGCTGTGCTACAAAAGTGCCCTACTCTTCCGCTTTGCCCTGGTCGGCATTTTCCACATCCTCCACCATATCCTAGGCCCCAGTTGTCTTTGCTGATACCATCACAGGATCTCCAGAATGGTAGTGTAACCCCATAATATGTTGGATCCCTATACATCGTAGTAAGTTCCCCTTTTTCAATTTTCCAAGATTTCTGGGCTCCAAAACCAAAGGTTGTCCGCCTCTGGTCAAAGATCTCAGTCCTATATCCACTCATTAAAATTCCGTTTCTTGTATCTTCTACAAGCTCGTCCTTTTTCCACTCACCTGGTAATAGGTTTAAATTAGTCATTCTAACAACCGGTTTGTCATATCCATAAGTCCCTAGATATTGTCCACTGCTCTCCTCAAATCCTGCTTCAGCAGCGGTTTCTCTTGAACTCTGTAAACCCGCCAATATTCCATTCTTTATTAAGTAAGTTTTCTTTGCAGGTACCCCCTCATCATCGAATCCAAAGGTTCCATGCCCTCCTTCCATTGTTGCGTCGGCTACAATATTAACAAGTTCTGAACCAAACCACATCTTTCCAATTTCATCAGGTGAAAAGAAGCTTTTTCCAATAGGTCCAACAAAATCCACTTCAGTTTGAAGTATTCTATCAAGTTCCGTACAATGCCCTAATGTTTCATGAATTTGTAATGAAAGCATGCTATCTTCAATAATTAATGAGGTCTTTTCTTGTGGACATCGTTCAGCTACAACCAGAGCTGCCGCGGTTCGCCCCTCTTCTCTACCCATTTCCGATAATTTATTTGTCTCTACCCATTCGAATCCCTTGGTAGCAAAGTTTTGACCTAATCCTGAGCTCTGGACCATACCATTCCTGATCGCTGTAGCCGTCACTCCGCAAGAAGTTCGATCAAGTTCTTGTTTTATGAAAGCTCCTTCTGATGTCCCATGAAACCTTAATTCTCTTTGAGAGATTATACTGGCTCTACTCTTTTTCAACAGTTTGCTTTGATCCATTGCTTCATGTACACTTGATTGGAGAATATCATAATACTCTGTAGGATCAATTTCGAAGGCATCTTTTTTAACAGGAGTACAGTAATGTCCCTTTATAGATTTGTTTTCTGCTAATTTAACACGATTTTGTCTAAACTCCGCGTTCATTTTACCAAGTTTAATAGCTATATTAGTCAATTTTTTTATTTCATTATCATTTACTTCCGTTGATCCACTGAATCCCCATGCTCCATTAACAATTACTCTTACATGACAACCAGGCACTCTATTGATATAGTAGCTTTTGACATCATTATTTACCTCATAAGTTATGCTTTTAAAATCGCTAATTTTTACTGAAGCATATTCTGCCCCAAGTTTTTCTGCTTCTTTAATTCCCAAGTTTATAAGGTCTTCATCGATTTTCATATAAGTCCTCTAAGAAATAGATGCGCGCGAATAAAAGATATTAGGAATTACAGTCATAAAGCTTCCATATTTTGATGAATTTTTCTAGGGCCGCTTGGTTGATCCAAAGAAGTTTTAATGCATTGTCAAGTCGTATCCTCGCAGAATCAATATTCGTAAAAGGATTATCGACTAATTCAGATGTTATATTATTTTCTTTTGATAGATATTTCTGTCTTTTTAGCGCTTTTTCTGCTTTATCAAGTGAAATATCAATTAAATCATATATACCCTGGAAAACCTGATCCCCTTTTTGATTCCATAGGGGGTCTTTTTGCTTAGCTAGCATATTGAAGCATCCGAATACTGAAAACATCCCTCTTTCCTGCAGTATATCCAGTGAATTTATTTCATTATTATTTGTCGTAACTGCAAGCATATTTTTTATTTTATTTAATATTTTCATTGATTTTATTACTAAATCGTCAAGTTTTTCAAACTCAGATAAAATTATTTCACATAGATTTGGTAGATCTTCCAATATCTTATTGTACATTTTTTCAGGGGATAATCCATAAGATAGTGTGTAAAACTCTTTATTTAAGAAGTTAATATCTGCTTTTACATCATTTCTCTTTAAAATAACGGTAATTTCCTTTATCCTCTTCAACTTATTGATATGTTCTGTACATTGGGATCTTAATGGAATGATAATGTTATTTTTTATCTTAATTTTATTCTTTTTTTTCCTATTATTGGTCGAGGCCAAAAAAGTTGCATTGCTTAGTATTTTGGCTGATTCCCATATGTTATCTTTAGAGAGTTTTGAACCAAAATCTGTCTTCATTTCCGGATGACTACCTGACAGAATCACTAAACCTGTTCCAAAATATCCCTGGGCTATAGCGGTTTTTTTTCTCTTACAAGCTTTATGAATGCCTGTTTTCTTTATTTTTAAGTCATCTGCTATTTCATTGGTTTTAAAATATTCCGATGGTGTAAATTTCTCTGGTGAAACATTTTCAAATTCTACTAAAGATTCTGGTGATGAGGCATTTTCTACTGCACTCTCTATAAGATTCCATATAGGTCCATTCCAATGGACGCACTCAAAGAATTTTGGCATCCCAAACATAATTGGATTATTGGGTGCTGCGTTCTTAGCAACATAGGTTCCCATACCCGGTGACTTAAATCCACTATCCGAGTTTTCATTGATATGCCAGTCTTCGACGTTTAACAATGTCATGTATTTTTTTGCTGGATGCCACCATTTCATGAATCTATCTCTGACAACTGAAGCAATATATGAACCCCCACAACATCCAAAGTAGGCTCCTCCTTCTCTAACAAATTTTGTAATATTTTTTGCGCCTTCCACCCCCATACTGGCAAGAAGCAAATTTTCTCTGTTTATGTTTGCTTTTTTGGCACCTCCCCCACCCCCCGACATAAAAATGTCATAACTATCTAAGGCTCCAACAGCCACATCCATGCCTGAAATCCAATTAACATCAAAACCAGATGTTGAGATTCCTAAAGCGTGATTAAAACCGCCCGAATCTTGATATAATGCAACGTTAGCAGGTTTTAATTTGAATACATTGATGGATTTCGAAATCTCTATTTTTTCATAGCTCACATTTTCAATATGTAAAAACTTTATTATGCTTTTTTCTGTAAGTTTTGTGTATGATTGTATTGAGCCTCTATTATTCCAATCTTCTAATATGTTTTCTAGGGGGATTAAAAAGTCTCCCTGATTAATCTCTAATCCCTCTTGTGCTACTGATTCTTGACTCCAGAGAATATTAACCCCATAACTAAGTAAATTGTTGATGGCTCTGTAGGTCTTTAGCCAGTTTTTTCTTCCATTAAAAACAAGTATAGCCTTCATCATTAACATTTAATTTCTATTTTAAAGATAATTCTTTCCATCTGGCAGTCTTCGTTAATTTAACTTTCATCCATTATAGAAGAGGCCAAACAGTTATATTCTCTTTGCACCATTCATAAAAAATAAATTCTAAAAAAAAATTAACAATTAATAAGGCCTAGGAGTTTTTCAGGATTCGTTTTAACCATCTTAGTGAGATCGTCATTTGTGATTCCAAAATCCATCAAACATGCAATAAACTCTCTTAATCCCTCTAATGGCGTTGGTAGGGTATAAACACCAAAATCGGTTGAAAGTATACAATGCTGTGCTCCTAATTCTTCTATCTGCTCAGCAACATGTTTAACTCCCCCAGATACCTCTCCGCTCATCCCTTCATCAATAGATGCATACTCTCTTTCAACGTAATAATGTGTTTTAGGTATGGTTGTTGTATGTGTGTAGGCGGCAAGAGTATATTCGATGAATGCATTTTTTTCCGTTATATATTGAAGTTCATCCATTGTGGCCTCTTTAACGACAGCGCTGGATACTATGACCTTTTCAATTCCATATTCTTCAGCGAGGTCTACCAGTCTAATCGATTCATCAACCGAGGTATGACCGGTTATCATGTAAACGTTAGGATTCGCAGCAATCAACCTTAATATTTCATCAAGGTTCTCCCCAGGTTTTTTTTCTAATGGGATCTCAATGCACATGTCAAGTTCTTTTTTAAATTCTGGGTATAATTTACTTAGAGGTACATATTCACCATCGACAACTCTGCCTTCTCTCGCGGCCTGGAAGTATGTACTATGTGCTCCAAAACTTACGTATTTAGCACCATCACCATAGTAAAGTGCCGTTTTCACTGCTCTTGGATTCATTCCACCATAGACAGTATTTAATATCAAGCCACCATACGTCTGAAAATCAGGTATTTGTCTATTTACTAACCAAGCAGTTCCGTTGCTCATTTCAAATACATCCATATAGACTATTGCTTGCATACCCGCGTCCCTTGCTTCAATGGCTGCTTGGAATGGGTCCACTCTCCGAGGACTGCTGAAAATATGAGGACCTGCATGAAGGTGTATATCTATTGCTCCTTTGAGCAGTTCCTTTGATTTTTCAAATGATCTTCCTTCAGGTAATATCATGATTAATCAACCTATGTTCCACAAACATAAATCTTCATGTTATAGAAAATAGGTAGTTGAAAATATTTTATCGAAGCCTTAAAACTCTCAACTCTAAATATTTGATGATATATTAAAAACGGATAATGTTTTATATCGAGTAAAACTTATTTGTCCTTTAATGAAAATGAAGAAAATTCGTAAAATTGACATCTTATTACCTGTATTAGTAGCGCTATTAATGACATCTACAGTAGTAGTTTTTCCTGGATTAGCAAAAGAAGAAAACTATTTCTTTGAAATAACTATGATGTTGGATCCAGCTAATATTGATGCTGCTGAAATCATGAAAAGAGGCTGGGAGGAAATCGGGATCAAGGTAAATATTGTTACTCTTGAGTTCTCCACAATGTTGAACCGATACTTATACGGAGAGTCCTATCCCGGAGCTACATATGATGAAGGCGGTCTTGATATTGCGCTAACTGGGTGGGGAACTATGATTCCCGATAGTTACGGAAATTACCATTCTCACTCAAGAATCGGTATAGGTAAATTTCCAAATTACAACATGATGATGTTTGCTCATGGAGAGGTTGATGATCTATTAGAAGAAGGCTTAAAAACACTAGATAGAGACAAAAGTATCGAAATCTACAGACGAGTAGAAGAAATCGTAAATGATGAACTGCCAATAATATACATATTCAGAGATAATCGAATTGTAGGTCAAGCCAGTACATTGGAATTAGGAGATTATGTGCAGCTTGGAAGCACTTCAGCCAACCTAAGGTCCTGGGATTTCCATTATACTGACAAAAAAGGTGGGGAGATGGTCTTTATTGGAGACCAAAACCCTCCCGGTCTCAGCGCTATGTATTCCATTACAACAGTAGGTGTGAACAATGCTTACCTCATCCAAGAACCATTGGTGGCCTTTGGCCTACCTGTGGGAACGTTTGAAGGTATACTGGCCGAAAGTTGGGACATTTCAGAGGACGGAAAAACCTACACGTTCAACTTGCGAGAGAACGTAAAATGGCAAGACGGAGAGGCTTTTGATGCTGATGACGTAATGTTTACTTGGGATCTATTCAT
>PBSW01000020.1 GCA_002726865.1 Candidatus Bathyarchaeota archaeon | reverse complement strand
TTTGTTTTTTCAGTAGTTTTACATGTATTTTGATAGTCATACTATCATATCTTGAACTTGTCTAATGCGCGATTAAGACTCTTCTTATCAATCTCTAGCATCCAGAGGCACAGCATTGGAATTAATAAATACAATATGTGTAGACCTAGATGTCTCTAAATCAATAGGGTCCTAATGAATTCACTGATAAATGTGCTTGAGTGCGTTCGGTAATTCCCAAATATTTGAAATTACGGTATCCGCTAAATAATGGCTTTTCACCTTGGAGCCATCCTCATCAAGTAGAATCGCATTCATTCCTATCTCCTTTGGTCCAATCACATCTGCTATTACCGTGTCTCCTACCATTATTGATTTTTCCACGGTCGAATGTAGCTTGGAAAGTGCAAGGTCGAATAAAAGTCGTTTTGGCTTCCTGTATCCAACTTCCCCGGAAATTACTATAACATCAAAAATTCTTTCGAATTGATACCTATCAAATACTTTTCGCGCTGTTGGCCCGTCAACAAAGTTAGTAACAAGCCCAATTTTGTAACTTTCTTTAAGCATATTGAGAAGAGGCATTGTTTCTTTATAGGGTTTTGAATGGATCGGCCATAGTGTAAGATATTCTTTCCAAAGTTCTTTCACGATGTTTGACAGTTTTGCTTCTTTAAAGTTTATTCCCTTAAGAGTCTCAAGTAATCGTTTTTCGTGATCGAACTCTTCCCATGTATTGTTTGCCAGAATATTTTGTGCTTTTGCAGATCTTTTGTATGCGGCCCTAAATGCATTATATTCAACTTTGTGTCCTTGATCGGCTAATATTTTATGGAAATGTGTTGTGACTATTCCTTGTTTCATTAAATGGGGTGCCTGGATGATTGTTCCCCAACAATCTAATAATATTGTATCAATCAAAAAATTCACTTGGATATTAACACATATTTGATTAAAGATATACTTTAGACTTCACGCACTCTCGATAAATAGACCAAGAAAGTACAAATGAAAGAATAGACCATTCAGTCATATCTGGATAACTTTTCCTTGTTCAACAAATACTATGTTATGTTTGCTTTCTTGGAATTTCTTCGGGTTCTCGGTATGAATCGGGATTACGCTCTTTGGCTGGATTATACGTAGCATATCAAACACCTCTGTTCCTGACGCATGTCCAGATGCATGAAGTTTATCCTTCTTTTCCATACCAAACAACTTCAAGTCGAAGAGATTTAACCAATTAAACACTCGTTCAGAGTCAAGCTTCATTTCATCGTTGAAAGGTTCAGTAATGCTCCGGAGATACGTACTTCCTAGAACTGGGTTGATATCGATCAACTCATTCAACTGGAAATAACTGCAGAAGAGCATGTATTTGGACTGGTCCTTAAGATCAAGAAAATTGACTGTATTTGGGTACTCAAGATATTTTCTCTCCCACTTTCCATAGTCTTGATCACAAATATTCTGAGGAATAGTGACGCCATCTATATTACTCGGGAGGTCATCCTGTCCAACAGTTCCCCATCCCTTTCGATCAGCGAAAATGCGGATATTTGGGTCATCAACAGATGGAAATTCATCACTAATCTTTGAGAAATATTCAAGTAGATTCGCCTGCCTGAACCCAATTACTAAACTCCGCCCGACCTCTTTAGCAATACGATAAAATGTCAAGAGCCTTGTCAAATCACGCGGTGGAAAGGTAAGCACAGCTAATCCTTTAGAGCCGCGTATAATCTCTTTTGCCTGATCATAAACGTCCTGTTCAGAGGTGCCCGTATCTTCATTTATCCTTGTTCCCTCCGTTATTACTATGTCAATCCATTCCGACGATACCGTTTCAACCATCTCTGAAGTCTTATGCCCAAAATATCCATGAAACCTAAAGTCGCCAGTATATAGTATTGTACCCTCTGAGGTATGTATTAGATAAGCCGTGGCTCCAGGTAGACTATGATCGACCGCATAAGGAATAATTTCAAGGTCCCCAATTTGATGTTTCTCACCGGACTCCAATACTCTTAATGGCCTATTTATCACTCCATCCCTCGAAGTAACCTTTGTATAACCATCACCCCTTGTCTTTTCTTTGATCATAAAACTCGGAGTAACCGTGAGATAATCTTGCCAACCTGATCGTCCTGATTCCTGCAGCGAGGAGAGAATCGCGTGACTTCCAGGACTCAGGATGATCTCGATGTCACTTCTAATATGATGGACATAAGAAACGTGGTCCATGTGAGCATGGCTGATAATAACTGCATCAATGGTACGATCTTCTTTTTTCCTTCCCATGTGACGCAGATAATCCTGTCTATATATCCCTTCTAAATCAGGCAATAGTCCTGTTTTAATAAAATCTTGTATTCCATTGCATTTTCGAGCATTCAGAAACTCGCTGAAATATTTACCAGACTGACCAAAACTCATACCAAAATCAAGGAAAATTCGAGCGTCCCCATCCTCGAGTAAAATCTTATTACCCCCGATTTCGTTAACGCCACCAAAAAAACGAAGATTTGCCATTAGCCTCATAGTATCAACGTGGTTTGATATCCATTAACCTATAGGTCTAAAACGCGCGCATGGTGAAATGGTTTCTATGAAGCTTGTTCTATATGCGCGCAGGTGAAATGAACTTACATATTATAACGCCTTACCTATGACGAAAAACCTCATATGCATCCTTGTAGAATCATGAGTCCCCTAACAGAGTGGACCTTATCTCGCAGTTTATTGGCGGGTTTTTTATGCGGTAGCACAGTGATTTATCTGAGTTGAAGATTTCCCCAGATCACAATCTGGCTGTTAAACACCCTGAGCTAGCCAAGGAATGGTACCCAACCAAAAATGGGAATTCAACACCAGATATGATTACTCCAGGAAGTCGCAAGAAGGTCTGGTGGAGATGCAGTCGAGGGCATGAATGGGAAGCTACTCCCAATAACAGGACATGTGGAACTGGTTGTCCGTACTGCTTCAATGAGAAGCGAGGCGGTCTAATAAGAAAGGCTGCTTTGAAACGAAGCGGAAGCCTAGTAACCAGAAATCATGAACTAGTCAAGGAATGGCACCCATCCATGAACGGGACTCTAAAACCGTCGGATGTAACTCCAGGAAGGGGTGTTTGGTTTAATGGAGGCGAGGGAGTGGCATGAGAGGCTCAGTGTGGAGAACACTTTGAGTGCTCTTGAGCGAAACGGGTTCGATGTATAGTTCCATCCTACGGCGGAGGAGGCTCTCCCCGGGTCCTGAGGGGTCGTCTGTGGGTCTCGGGGGCTCGATGACGTTGAGGGAGATGGGGCTGGTGGACGCATTGGAAGCGCGGGGCGTCGATGTGGCAAATCACTGGAAGGCGGGGCGTGAGGGAGCGTCCCCGGAGGAGGTCATCGAGATCCGGCGCGCCCACGTCAACTCGGACGTGTTCATCACAGGCACCAACGCGGTCACCGAGACCGGGGAGCTGGTTAACATCGATGGGACTGGTCAGAGGGTGGCCGCGATGATCTTCGGACCTAAGAAGGTGATCGTGGTAGCGGGGGTGAACAAGATCACGGGGGATCTAGAGGAGGGGCTGTGGAGGGCGAGCAACATTGCGGCGCCCATGAACGCGAGGAGGCTTCACCCAAAAATTCCGTGCTCCGAGACGGGAGAGTGCAGCGACTGCGTGGCGCCTGAGAGGATCTGCGGGATAACCACTATCATCCGCCGGAGGCCCAGGCGGACGCCGTTCACCGTGGTCTTGGTGGGGGAGAAGCTGGGGTACTGAGGCGCGCGCCCAGAATGGATCCGATTATCCTATACGCATCAACGACGTAGTACCCGCAGAAAAGGAGACAAAGACGACCATGGCCATCGACTACGATCCCTCGAACTGGGATCTCACCAAACGCCTGTTGGGCTACATGAGGCCCTTCCTCCACATCTTCCTCGGAATAGTCCTCACAGCCTTCGGGAGGAACGGCCTCTTCGCGCTGATCTCCCCTCTCATCGTGATGCTCATCATCGACTACATAGTGATCCCCGTCCCTGGAGGGACCCATTGGTTCCTAGAGCTCCTCAAGGCATGGACGGGAGTCGAGGGGCAGACCGAGCTCCTGGTCCTGCTCTGCGGAATCATCGTTCTCCTAGCCGTGATGCGGGGGGTCTTCCACGTCATCCACATCACCCTCAGGGCCTCGCTGTCCCAGAACATCCTCAGGGTGATGCGCCGGGACTTCTACTACGCCCTCATCCACAAGTCGTTCAGCTACCTCGACAGGGTCATTTCCGGCCAGATCATCAGCCGCCTCACCAGCGACATGGGGGCCATAGACCTCTTCTACTCGGAGACGGTGCGGGAGATCTTCAGGCACGGCATACAGTTCACGTTCACCCTCTACATCCTCTACCTCGTGGACCCTGGCCTCGCCCTCATCTGCAGCCTCCCCATGCCCCTCGTCTTCCTCTCCACCCGGCTCTACTCGAGCCGAATCGGAGGCCACCTCGCGAAGGCGAAGAACCAGTTCGGGGAGATGAGCTCCGTCCTAGTCGAGGGCATCGTCGCGCACAAGCTGGTGAAGAGCTACGGGCAGGAGGCCACATTCATGGAGCGGTTCGAGGAGGATAACCGGGGCTACGTCGAGACCAGCCTTAAGGCATCACGGATACAGTCCATGTACCGGCCCTCCTCAGCCGCGATGGTTGCCGTGGGCATGGCCCTCGTCATCTTCTACGGGGGCCAGCGAGTCATCGACGGCCGCCTCACCATCGGGGCCATGATCCTGTTCGGGACCTACTTCACCCAGCTCGTGGGGCCCATGCGGATGTTTGCCCGGCTCATCATGTTCTACCAGGACGCGATAGCCAGTGCCAGGCGGGTCTTCGAAGTGATAGACATCGGCGAGGACGTACCAGAGGCACCAGACCCTGTCGAGCTTCCCCAGGTGACCGGGGAGGTCGAGTTCAGGGGCGTCTCTTTCTCCTACGAAGGGGCCGAGGAGACCCTCCAAGACATCTCAATGAAGGTGCAGCCCGGCGAGAAAGTAGCCCTAATGGGATTCGTGGGCTCGGGGAAGACCACCCTCGCCGAGCTGGTGCCCCGGTTCTACGACGTGACCGCAGGCTTGGTGAGGATCGACGGCCACGACGTCCGGGACGTCTCCCTGAGCAGCCTCCGGAAACAGGTCGGGATAGTCCTCCAGGACGTCTTCATCTTCTCTGATACCCTCAGGGCCAACCTCGCGTTCGGGAAGCCCGACGCTACCGACCAAGAGGTTGTCGAGGTCGCCAAGGCGGCGCAGATCCACGAATTCATCGAGTCCCTCCCCGACGGCTACGGGACGCTGGTGGGCGAACGGGGGCTCACCCTCTCCGGGGGGCAGAGGCAAAGGTTGACGATAGCGAGGACGATTCTGACGGACCCCGGTATATTGATCCTCGACGACTCGACCTCCAACGTTGACGCCGAGACCGAGGCCCTCATCCGGAAGGCCATAGACGCTCTCCTGGAGAGCCGCACCGCCCTGATAATCACCCAGAGGGCCTCCACCTGCAAGGCTGCGGACAGGGTCGTGGTGATGGACCGGGGGAGGATAGCCGCCGAGGGGAGCCACGACGACCTCCTCCACTCGAACCCGATATACAGGCAGCTCATCGAATCCCAGGCCCTCGACTTGAGGGGTGGCTCCTGATGGCCGAGTACGTGGACCGGTACGACGTGGGCTCCCTTGAGTCCACCGAAAGGAAGTTCACCGACCTAGAGCTGATTAAACGTCTCATATTCGGGTACATGCTGAGGCACAGGGGGCTATTTGCCCTCGAGATGATCCTCGTAATCCTCAAGATGGCCACCGTGCTGGCGGGGCCCTACCTCTACAAGGTCACCCTCGACTTCTACATCAACGGGACCCCCACCGCCGACGGCCTCTGGCTCGCCGGGCTGCTGGAGGCCCTCGCCGCGGCCCTCGGCGGCGGCGCATATCCTGGGACGCCCCACATACTTCTCTCCGCGGGATTCCTCTACGTGTTGATCTCCTTGGCTCAGTGGATCGCATCATCCCTTCAGACCTATTATATCGACAAGCTCGGGCTCATCGTGATCGCCGATATCAGAGCTGACTTTTTCGGGCACCTCGGGGCTCTCTCTCAGAGGTTCTTCGAGCACGGAAACACCGGGCGGCTGGTCTCGAGAGTCACGAACGACGCCGAGTCCCTGAAGAAGCTGATGTCGACGGGGGTGGTGGGGCTCTTCGCCGACCTGATGATGGCGGTGGCGATCCTCGCGGTGATGTTCTTCCTGAACCTGAGGCTCACCCTGGTCGCGCTCCTCATCGCCCCGGTGGTGGCACTCATGAGCAGGCTCTTCCAGGGCTGGGTCAAATCGGCCTGGGGAATCGCCAGGAGGAACGTGGCCTCCCTCACCGGGAAGGTCCAGGATCTGATGTACGGGGCGAGGGTCACCAAAGCCCTCAACCAAGAGGCCCGATCCATAGTGGAGTTTGACGAGGTCAACGAGCAGAACATGCGCTCCCAGGTCAGGGCCGAGTCTGTCTCCGTGGCGTACTCGGGGACCGTGACGGTCCTCAACTCGATCATGACCGCCGCGATCTGGTACCTGGGGGGGCAAGAGGTGATGCTCGCCGCCCGCACCCTGGGAGAGCTGGTCGCATTCTCGGAGTACGCGGCATCTTTCTTCAACCCCATCCAGAGCCTCGCGATGTTCTACGGCGAGATCCAGAGCGCGCTGGCCGGCGCCGAGAGAATATTCACCATCCTCGACCTTGAACCAGAGATCCGGGAAGCCCCCGACGCCGTAGAAATGGATGATGTCCAGGGGCGCCTCGTCTTCGATGGGGTCACATTCAGCTACGTTGAGGACTTCCCGGTCCTCAGAGACATATCCTTCGAGGCCTGCCCCGGGGAGAGCCTCGCTATCTTCGGGCCCACAGGAGCCGGCAAGTCGTCGATCATCAACCTCCTCGGGCGGTTCTACGATCCCGACGAGGGGGTCGTAGAGATCGACGGAGTGGACATTAAGGAGGCGGACTTCGAGTCCCTGAGGAGAACCGTATCCATCGTCCTGCAGGAACCCTACCTCTTCTCGGGAACCCTCGAGTACAACCTAAAGTTCGGGCGCTCCGAAGCCCCGGACGAAGAGATGATGAGGATCGCGAGACTTGTTGGGATCCACGATGCCATCTCGAGGCTCCCGGAGGGCTATGATACAGTGATCCAGGAGAGGGGGACAAACCTCTCCTACGGTGAGCGGCAACTTGTCTGTCTCGGGAGGGCGCTGCTCTCCGATCCGAAGATATTGGTCTTCGACGAGGCGACGAGCAGCGTCGATCCCCATACAGAGGCGCTGATACAGGACGCGATCAGGGAGGAGATGGCGAGNAGGACCGTGCTTCTGGTNACCCANAGGGTCTCCACGGTGAGGGAGGCCGACAGGATTCTCTTANTGAACGAGGGGAGGATAGAGGNCGAGGGCTCCCACGAGGAGCTCCTAGAGGGNAGCNCGCTCTACAGGAGGCTCTGCGAGATGCAGCTGGTCTCCGTGGAGGATTAGAAAAAGGATCCTCGGGTAACTCTATTACTCACCCATCAGGGTCGTTCCTTTGAGCCGTAGCCGCTGGCCCGGGAAGACTATCTGGAAAGGGCGGGCTGGAAGGAGTAAATCTGAACTAGTCAAGGAGGGGCACCCAACCCAGAATGGGGATTTGACGCCAGCTCAGGTTGCTCCAGGAAGTGGTAAGAAGGTCTGGTGGATATGCATCAGAGAGCATGATGGGAGGCTACATTATATAATAGGACAAGTGGAACTGGTTGTCCTGACTTCCACAGGGAACACCCACGCACTACGAAATCTGAATATGGTAATCTTTTTTCTTCTATGTATCAAATAAACGACTTAGGTCATGGATTTTTTGGTACAAAATATTCAAATATATTTACCAATTCTACCGAAATTTACGCTCTGATGGCTTAAGGTAATAACTCGGTTCTCTCTAGATAGTCTAGATGGAATATTCCAAGACTTTTATTTCCGAAGGGATGGCTCAGATAATTATCTACAAAGTCGTCTCATCAGAGGGCGAAACTCTCGAGAGGGCACGGTCTCGAGCGCCAGTTTTTTACAACCCTATAATGAATATGAACAGGGATTCTGCGATTCTGGCTCTTGGCGCTCTCCAGAGACGTTTGTCAAGGCCACTAACGATATGTGAACCTATGTGCGGGACTGGAATTAGGGGAATCAGGATGGCCCTTGAAGTGCCGAAAGTACGAGAAATTGTGCTAGGGGATATGAGCCCCCATGCAGTAAGACTCACCGAGAAAAATATCGGATTGAACGGAATGAGTGAAAGGGTACGTGTGAGAAGGATGGAGGCAAATCTCCTATTATCGCTGCACGCCCGACCCCTTGCTCGATTTGATTACACTGATATCGACCCTTTCGGTACCCCTGCCCCTTTTATCGATACAGTTGCGCGGGCTACCAAAAGAGACGGAATGGTAGCCTTAACGGCGACTGATATGGCTCCTCTCTGTGGTGTCAATGTGCGGGCGTGCATCCGTAAATACGGGAGCACATCACTGAGGACAGGATACAGTCACGAATCAGCGTTAAGGATTCTGATCGGGTCCTTCATTAGAGGTGCCGCAATTCACGAAGTAGCATCTAAACCTGTTTTCAGTTTTTTCGCAGACCATTATATCCGGCTCTATATGCTCTTGGATAGAGGGAAGATGAGAGTGGATAAAAGCCTCAGGGAGATAGGATATCTCCTTAATTGTTCTGCGTGTAAGAGTATTCGCTCAGAGAAAAGCGGGCTAGACGACAGAATGCGTATCTGCGAAGTCTGTGGATCAGAGATGAAAGCTGCGGGACCTCTCTGGCTCGGGAACCTTGCCGATGATGATTTCTGCTTGGATATGATCGAGTGTTCTAAGGATTCATTTATTGGCAGCAATAGGAGACTCATAAATATAATCAGAAAGGTCAGAGGAGAAATAGATATGCCTCCCGGTTTTTTCGTTTTAGACGAGTTGAGTTCTAATTTAGGGGTTGCATCAAGGCGTCTTAATCCAGTCATTGATGGGCTGAGAAACGCCGGGTTCAAGGCGGCAGTTAGTCATGCAAATAACAGGGGATTGAAAACTGACGCGTCTGTGGAGGCAGTGAAGAGAATCGTTTTAGAGCTCAATGTTAAGGGAGTTTAGAGCACTAATGTCTAAGAGATGGCTTAGCGAGAGGAAGAACGAATATTATCACCTCAGGGCAAAAGAAGAGGGATATCTCTCGAGGGCGGCTTTCAAACTGATCCAACTTGAAGAGCGGTTTGGATTCCTCAAAGATGCTAGAAATGTCTTAGATTTAGGTGCAGCACCCGGTGGATGGCTTCAGGTTGCAAGTGAAGCAATAGGGGACAAAGGCTTGATAATGGGGGTTGATCCCCAGGAGATCAATCATCGTGGCCTTCTAGGTGTTAACAGTCTAGTAGGAGATGTTACCTCCGAAGGTACTATCAAGGAAATCCATGATTTTTTTCAATGTAGAGTGGATGTTATTCTCTCAGATATGGCTCCGGATGTCAGTGGAAATTGGGATCTGGACCATTTTCGGCAGATCCATCTTGCTCGAATAGTTCTTGTTATCGCCAATGAGCTTCTCAGAGGTGATGGCTGGCTTGTGGTAAAAACGTTTCAAGGATCAGAGCATGATAAGTATGTGAATGATGTTAGGAAAATGTTTGAACTTGTGAAAATTGTGAAGCCAAAGGCCTCAAGGAAGCATAGCGCCGAAATATATCTGGTGGCTCACCGACTCAAACCGTTTAGAAGGTTGCCCGAGGGTTACCGCAAGAAAGAGGAGTGTTAGATCCCTAGCCGCCTTTGGACCATCTCTATGACCACTTTAAAATGGATCACAGGTTTCCCTATTTTCTGGACTATCTGCTTAATTTCGGATAGTCCAAAATAGATGAGTGATCTGAGAGGGATCCTGCTTTTTTCCTTCTGCCAATTCACCGAGTTCCCTCCTGTCCTCATAGTCGCGCGTTGAGGCTTCAATTTCAGTGATTTCGCCAAATCTCCTTTGATGCGGATAAAATATTTCCCAAGGAGATATACCAGGTGATCTTCCCGATTTTGATCCTCTTAATGTAATCGGGGGGATTTGGGACTTTACCCTTGGTTCCAGTAATATCTAATGGAAGCCCCTCTTTAGGGCATTTCTTTCGGCATCAACAACTCTTTCGTAGAACTCATCGGATTCATCATCGATCTCGGCTAGGAGATCCCAAGCTTCGGATAAGTCAACCCGTTTCGCAGTAGCTACTATCGCGCCCCTCCTACCATACATTGATACAAGCTTGGAGGCGTCTTTTCCCCTCTCCCACCATCGTTCCCCGGCTCTTTTTTCAACGAACTTATCTTTCCCGAGTTCTTGATAGACCTCGTCGATATTCCGATCAAAAACTCCGAGCTCAGTGGAGCCACATTGTGGACACTCGATCGATTTCGGGAGTTCTTTGATCCTGTGGGTCTTAACATGGTCCCTCTTGGTGAGACATGCGAAAGTCCTCGTCTCGTTGAGGATACGTGCTTTGGCAGACTCGACTATAATTCGGGTGATCTTGTCTGGCGGCACAATGTCAGCCCTCATACTCATTCCATCCACAACCATCTCGGCCATGGGAGTTATCTGCCCCCCGTTATCAATAAGAGCTACCTCAATCTTCCCCTCACCGATCTCATTGATGATCGTGATAGTGGCTTGGAGGTCAAGATCCTTCCGCGCAGTGTCCTTCATAGCCTCCTCATAGATACATGTACTCTCGAAGCTTTTCATGAGACGGTCTAGAGTGATGTTGCTAAAGTTGGCGTACTTACTAAGGGCGCCGGATTTCCGGGCGACGTTAATGAGGCGGCGCTTGAAGACGCCTGTCTTGGCTACGGCGTTCTTCATAATCTTCTCAAGGTCGACCTCATACAGGCTGGTGAGAATCTTCGCGACGTAGTTTGAGTCCACGGCTCCTACCGTCTGGATGACTACAGTGTAGGTCTCCTGCTGGACTCCTACAGGATAGCCCGTCTTCTCAGAAATGATGTGGCCGAGAAGCCGGGCAAGTGTCCTATTAACGAGAGTGCCGAAGTTAGCGTGAACTATGACATTGTCCCCCCAGTCCTCTACAACGATCCTTTTGTTGGTAGGAACGGGGTAGTCAAGTTCTACCTGCTCAACAATCTCTGAGATAGCCTTTTCTATGGTATCTGATTTGGCTGGATACTCTATATTTAGCTCATCTGCGATTTGTTTTGTAGAACTGCCTCTGAGGAGTCTCTCCTCGACTCTTGCTTTAATCTTTCCCACTTCTAGAGCTATTTCTAGGGGGACTGGAATCTCTTCACCTACCCAGCTGGGGATGGCGCCAGTAGGGTCTTCTTCAGCACGGACGTAGATCTTGTCATTTTGAATGTTAAGTATCTTCCAGGGGCGCCCCCTGATCACGAATTTCACCCCGGGCTTAGCGTACTCTGCAACGAAGGCTTCTTGGAGAATGCCAACTGGAGCTTCTTCAGCGGTGTCGATTACGAGGTATGTTTTCTCGTCGGGTATCATACTGAGGTTATCAAAAAAGTAGCGGTAAATTGTCTTCCGTTTACCCTTGGGCCGGATTATAACTTCATCCACCTCGCTGACCCATGCCATCCGGGGGAATCGGTTGTGCATGTATTGGGCGACGAACTGGATCTCCTTTTCAGTAATGTCTTTGAATGGGTAGGCCTTGCTGAAAAGATTCTTGGCTTGCAAGAAGTAAATTCGGCTTCGAGACATAAACTCTGCAACGATCTGGTTTACCACAACGTCATAAGGTTTATCGGGGACAATTAGGGGCTCCATGATCTCCTGGAGTCCCCTACGGCAGATTACCATGGACTCGAGGCAGTCCTCGCTGTTCATAGCAATTATAACGCCCTTGGCCAGATCTCCGATGCTGTGGCCACTCCGCCCGACCCGTTGGAGAAGGCGGGTGACCTGACGGGGGCTGTTGTACTGGATAACGAGGTCGATATGACCTATGTCAATGCCCAACTCGAGGCTAGATGTGCAGACCACAGTCTTGAGATCCCCTTGTCTGAGCCCTGTCTCGGCTGCGATACGAGTAGTTTTGGCAAGGCTGCCGTGGTGAATGCTGAGGGGGAAGTCCATGTCCCAGACGTTGAATCGGCTTGTTATGAGCTCCGAGGTGCTCCGGGTGTTTGTGAATACAAGCGTAGTTTCGTGGCCTTCGATGAGGTCCCTCATAATCTTTAAACGGGCGGCGACCTCGGGATGGGTGAATAGGTCTCTAGCAAGATCATAGTCTTTTGGCCCAGGCTCGGGGTAGACAATCTCAAGTTGGGTATTTCTGAACGCAGAGACCTGGATGGTCTCCACCTCACGGTCGTTGCCTACAAGGAACTGGGCCACTTTGTCTGGGCTCCCGATGGTGGCACTCAGGCCTATCATCTGGAATTCTTCATCGGCGAGCTCCCTGATGCGCTCCAGCGCGATACTGAGTTGGCTGCCCCGCTTATTATCGGCGAGTTCGTGGATTTCGTCGATTACAACCCATCGGACAGCTTTTAGGTATTTCCTGAGGATGCGACCACTGAGGATGGCCTGGAGGGTCTCAGGGGTGGTAATGAGCATCTCTGGTGGACTTTGTCGTTGGTAATTCCGTTCCCTAGTGGAGGTGTCCCCATGACGGACCGCGAGGCGGATGTCAAGACTGCTGCACCAGTATGTCATGCGGTTTAATATGTCCCTGTTGAGGGCCCTGAGAGGGGTGACATAAATGATGCTGATGCCTGGCTTGCGCTCCGCCATCAGATATTTATGGAGGACGGGGAGCATTGCCGCCTCGGTTTTCCCTGTAGCGGTAGGGCTAATGAGGAGGACATGACCACCCTTGAGGATCTTGGGAATTAGGAGTTTCTGAGGCTCCGTGGGCTTCTGGAATCCCTTTTTTTCAAGAAGCCTCCGAACCGGTCTGCAGAGTATCGAGAAGGCGTTTTTCTCGGTCAAATATGAGCCCAGCCAGTCTTATCTATAGGTGCCAAATAAAAACTATTTCTCAAAAGACCCTTGGAGTTATTTTTGTCCCATACTTTTGAGACTAAAAGGGGGTTTTGAATCATATTGATGAGTATCAGGTTAATAATTCATGACTAGAATAAATGTCTTTTAAATTATTGTTTGGGAGCGCCGGTCTCTTAAAACCATAGAATCCTCTCTTAGGTGACCATGCTCTTTTCGTGAGAGAAAGCTTCTTGTTCTCCATTATCGATGACGTCCTTAAGATGCTGAACCACGTTCCATACCTCCAGATAGCTTGTGTATAGTGGGATAGGGGCAAGCCGTATCACGTTAGGAGGTCTGAAGTCTGGTATCACACCTCGAGCCTTTAGGGCCTCTGAAACCCTCCACGCATCTGAGTGTTCCACACCGACGTGGCCGCCCCGCCTATCGTGTTTCCTAGGTGTCCCGACGGAGAAGCCGTAGGGAATCTGGCTAAGGGTCTCGTCAATTAGATGAATCAAGTAGGAGGTTATCTTCGTGGATTTCCTTCGTATTCTATTGATCCCCGCCTCGTTGATCATACTAATCGCACCCATCAGGGGGGCAGTGCTTAACATTGTTGTGGTCCCGATCTGCCAGGCGCTCGCGTCCTCGGCGGGATCAAATTTGTTAGACATATTAAACATGGTAGCCTGGTTGTTCCCAAACCAGCCCGCTAGTCCCGGGGTCTTTCCGAAATGGCGGCTGTTAACATATATACTCCCAGTGGAGCCAGGGCCTCCGTTCATATACTTGTAGTTACAATAAAATGCAAAGTCGACACCCCACTCGTTGAATTTATGCGGGACTACTCCGACGGAATGGCTGCAGTCAAAGCCAATGGGTATTCCCCGAATATTAGCTTCCCTGGTGAGCCTTTCCATGTCAAGGAGCTGGCCGCTCTTATAATAGACGCCGGGTAAGAGAATAAGAGCGACTTCATCAGTCATCGCATCAACTATATCATCTTCTTCAATGATCCGCCCATCTCGGCTCTCTACAAGTATAAGGTCCTTGGAAGGGTCACCTCTTCTTAGTTTGATCTGGGAGGCCAAAGCATAGAGGTCGCTGGGAAAGTTAAGTTCGTCCGCTAGGATCTTTCGCCTCTCACCCTTAGGCTCGTAGAATGTGGCCACCAAGGCGTGAAGATTCACCGTTGTCCCACCACAAACAACAATCTCTCCGGGATTTGCACCAACCATTGTCGCCTGCATCTCTCCCAGTCTCTTGGCGTAATTAATCCAAGGTATCTCACCTCCGCCCCAGCCCCCGATCCCAAGGGTCTTCCATTCATCAATGATCGACATTAGACTCGCCTCAGCATCTTTGGAAATGAGCCCTAAGGAATTGCCATCCATGTAGATTTTCCCTGGGAGATGGTAGAATCTCTCTTTGAATGTTGAGAGGGGGTCTTCGGCGTCAAGCTGGAGCGCAAATTCCCTTCCTAACTTGAAATTCATAAACGAAAGCTCCGACGAATATCCCTTCTTGAGTGGTTTTAAGGAGATCGTGCTCTCCTCCTTGAGAAGAAGGTTAGTATAACAAACCCCACCATAGATAGGATAAAGGAGAGCTTAAAGGTAGCTCCAATCCCAAAAGCCTCGGCCACTGACCCCAATATTATTGGGCTGACGATCCCACTGATGTTTGAGAATGTCGAGAAGACCCCCATTGAGGCTCCCGCCATACCCGAGGGGGCCTCCTCTGTGACATACGTGTTTGCTGATGTTAGATAGATACCATATGCTATCCCCTGCATCCCGAGAAGAGCGCTCAGTATTACCAAGGTGTTGAATTCTGGGAGGGCTAGGATCATGAGTGCTGAAGCTCCGAGCCCCAGAGTCATCATTCTTAGCGCCCCCAGCCGTGAAATCGCCAACCCAGTCGGGATTCTTGTAGCAGTTGAAGCGAGTCCCCGCACTGTGAGTCCCATGCCTACTTGGGACTCATCAAGCCCGATAGATATTCCGTAAAGGGGGAAAAAGACCATAATTGTGTTGAATATTGTGGAGTTGAAGAAATTTGCGATCCCCGCAGCGAGGAGACTGGGATTTCTAATAAGCCCCATGAATCCAGAGAAAAGGTTACCCGTCTCGTTCGCGGAAACACCTTTCTTTTCTGGGGCAAAGAGAAGAGCAACGAAACCACATATTGCTAATCCTGCGCTAATGAAGAACGCTTGGGAGTAACCAATCGTCTTGGCGGCCATGCCCCCAAGCAGGGGGCCTACGGTGAACCCGGAACCCATCGACGTGAGGTATAGCCCTTGAGCCAAGCCCCTCTTGCCCCGAGGGGCAATCTCAGTGACGTAGACAAAGCCCATGGTGAACGTCGAGCCCCGCGCGATTCCCAGTATCACCCTTGCTGGGAGCAAGTGGAGGGGCTCCAATGCGAGACTATAAAGGAGAGGCGCAATTATTGTGCATGCTATACCAAACAACATAAGTCTCTTCCTCCCTAGGCGGTCGGATATTGAGCCTAACGGGATCGAGAGCAGGACCGTGGTGAGTCCTGTTGTTGATGCCAGCGCCCCGATTAGCGCCATTGAAGCGCCGAGGCTCCGGGCGAAGAAAGGGTAAAGAGGAACATTGAAGCCGTTCGCGGCATCGATGAAGAATATTGTAAAACATACAGCAATTACTCCCCGAAGGCTCCTCTTTCCTGAAATGTCTGACATTAAACGCCTCATGTGTCTAGCAGCAGTCGCATCTCTCTGTTACATTGATCCTATTTGAGATCATCCAAGGAGAAAAGAATTAATTTTAAAGGCCATCTAACTAAGGATGGCTCCCTTATCTGCCGATGAGACCATTTTTGCGTATCTCGCGAGATAGCCTTTTTTCACCACGGGTTGTTTCGGTGTCCAGTTTTTCCTCCGGGCTTCCAGCTCATCCGCTGGGACGTTAAGATCTATCCTTCGCAGGGGGACGTTGATGGTTATCCTGTCTCCGTCCTCGACGAGCGCAATGGGTCCCCCGGCAGACGCCTCTGGGGAGACGTGACCGATGCACGGACCAGCCGTAGCCCCAGAGAATCGGCCATCTGTGAGTAGTGCAACGCTCTCCTCAAGGCCGTATCCTACAATGGTGCTGGTAGCGACGAGCATTTCCCGCATTCCAGGGCCTCCTTTGGGTCCTTCATAGCGGATTACCACGACGCTCCCTGGACCAACATCCCTCCTGTGGATCGCCTCCACTGCGTCTTCTTCCCTATCGTAAACCTTGGCGGTCCCTTGGAACTCCATCATTTTAGGGCTCATGGCCACAACTTTAGCAACGGAAGCGTCTGGGGCGAGAGTGCCTTTGAGAACTGCTATTCCCCCTTCAGGGTGCACGGGATCAGTGACAGAGTGAATTATTGCGGAATTAATGGTTTTGGCCTGCACGAGTCGCTCAGACAGAGGGCCCTGAACTGTAATGGCGTTCCTATCAACTCTTTCCCTCAGCTCTTTGATAACGGCAGGGATCCCACCGGCATCGTGTAGATCACAGATTTTATGAGGGCCAGCCGGGGCCATATTGCAAAGATGGGGAGTGCCCCTGCTTATTTCGTCGAAGAGGTCCAAGTCCAGTTCTATCCCGACCTCGTGGGCAATAGCTGTGAGGTGGAGAACAGTATTAGTGGAGCCACCCATGGCCATATCCACGGCTATTGCGTTTTTGAAGGCAGCTTCTGTGAGGATGTCACTAGGCTTCAGCCCGTCCTCGAGGAGTTTCATGATCCTCTTGCCAGATTCGTGGGCGAGCCTAATTCTATGGGCTCCCAGTGAGGGGGCCGAGGCCATGTAGGGGAGTGTCATACCAATGGCCTCGATGAGGCACTGCATAGAATTGGCAGTAAACATGCCACCGCATGCTCCTGCTCCAGAACAGCAGATGTCCTCCAGGTACTTAGCTTCCTCCTTGGAAATTTCTCCCGACATCACTAGTGCAGGCACTTTGAACATTTCCTGAACAGTGATGGTCTGCCCCTCAAACTTGCCCCACGTGGGACATCCCGGTTCCATTGGGCCCCCGAGGACAAAAATGGTGGGGATATTAATCCTTGCTGCGGCCATCATCATCCCGGGGTCGATCTTATCACAGGTGGTCAAGCAGACCATCGCGTCAAAGCCATGGCTCTCCACCATGATTTCCACTGAGTCAGCGATGATCTCTCGGCTAGGAAGGCTCATCCTCATACCCTCATGGCCCATTGCAATGCCATCGCAGACGCCAATGGTGTTGAACTCCAGGGGTGTCCCGCCGGCCTCAATTATTCCCTTTTTTACGTGCTCAGCGAGGCTGGCCAGATGTATATGGCCGGGGACGATCTCATTCCACGAGTTCACCACGGCTATAAGGGGCTTAGCTATATCACTGTCAGTCAGTCCCATCCCCTTTAGAAGGCTTCGATGTACACTTCTCTCTACCCCGTC